>JBBTWB010000036.1:4808-7966 GCA_038078635.1 Patescibacteria group bacterium
ATGAAGAGAAGGAGGCCGTCGAGCCAAAGGAAGAAGAATTAAAAACAGATGAATTCGAGGAGGCATTAAAGAAAGAATGAAATTAAAAGCTACTTGGACCAACATAAGAAGATCTCCATACCAAGCCTTAGCTGCGATTTTTGTGATGATGATAACTTTTTTTGTATTCTCTATATTCGCTCTTATAGTTTTCGGTTCTAATCAGATTGTAAATTATTTTGAGTCTAAGCCTCAGGTTACAGCATTTTTCAAAGACGAGGCAAAGCAAGCGGACATAGATTCTTTAAAAAATACGCTTAATAATTCCGGTATTGTTGAATCTACGAAATTTGTTTCTAAAGACGATGCTTTAAAAATCTATAAAGAGCAAAACAAAAATGATCCGCTTCTTCTCGATTTAGTTACAGCAGATATTCTTCCCTCATCTCTTGAAACGTCAACTTATAAAATAGAGGATCTGACCTTAGTTTCTGATACTTTGAAAAAATCTCCGATTGTTCAAGAAGTTGTTTTTCAAAAGGATGTTGTGTCTAATTTAACTTCTTTGACGTCAATCATAAGAAAAGTTATGGGTGTTCTCGTGGCTCTGCTTTCGATTGGATCAATTTTTATCATGGTAGTAATAATTGGTATAAAGATTTCTCAAAAGCGTGAAGATATAGAAACAATGAGGCTAATCGGCGCGGGAAGCTGGTATATAAGGTGGCCATTTATATTCGAGGGTATGTTTTACGGACTCGTAGGATCAATTATCGCCTGGTTAATAGCTGTTGGGCTGGTTTTACTTGCAACTCCATACTTAAGCTCATTTTTCCGTGGCATTCCCCTTTTCCCTCTTTCCCCCGTATTTTTATTTGAGTTGTTAGGGTTAGAGGTAATGCTTGCTATATTTTTGGGCGCTTTCTCAAGCTATATTGCAGTTCTTCGATACCTAAAATAGTCTTATTATGAAAAAAGTCTGCTTTATCTTGCTAGTTCTTTTTCTCGCCTTTGAGTTTAAAGGTTATGTTATAGCACAAACCGAAACTCCTACTCCAACAACAGGCAGCAGTGCAAGCACTACAGATCTTCAAAATAAAATTAATGATCTCCAAAGTAAAGTTTCTGATCTTCAGGGTCAGGAAAAAACCTTATCGTCTCAAATAGCAGTTATGAATAATCAAATCAATTTGACAGAACTCCGCATTGCCTCGACAGAACAGCAAATTACTGAATTAACGCTGGACATTGATACTACAACAAAAAAAATTGACCACGTTGAAAAATCTTTGGACAATCTTAGTAAAGTTTTGATAAATAGAATTGTTGCAACCTATATGGCGGGAAGCGCTTCTGAATTTCAGGTTTTGGCCTCATCAAATGATATTTCAGACTTTGTAAAAAGAGCCAATTATTTAAGAATTGCTCAAGAGCATGATAAAAAACTGATTTATGATACTGTTCAGGCAAAAAATGACTATGCTAATCAAAAAGAAATATTTCAGGATAAAAAAGTTCAGACAGAAAAGCTTCAGGCAGATCTGACTGCTTATTCAAGTCAGCTGGAAGTAGAAAAACAAACAAAAAACCGTTTACTTTCAGAAACTCAGGGCAGTGAAGCAAACTATCAAAGTTTGTTGGCTCAGGCTAAAGCTCAGCTTGCAGGATTTTCAAACTTTACTCAGAGTCAGGGAGGAGCTTCGATATTAAGTAATCAGACAGCGTGCGATGATTGGGGTTGTTACTATAATCAGCGGGACGGACAATGGGGAGGAAATGCGCTAAACGGAACAGGTTACACTTTGGCAAGCGACGGGTGTTTGGTGGCCGTAATGGCCATGATGTATACGCATTACGGTCATAGAGGCGTAAATCCACAGACGATTAACTCTATTCCTTCAAATTTTGCTTCATACTTTCCTGCGTATCTCAATAAAACCATATCTGCCGATGGGGCAAGTTCCTCAAGAATTTCTGCAGATATAGACGGAACTCTTTCAAGCGGACATCCTGTGGTGGTAGGAATTTCCTATGATGGCGGTCCGGTTGCCGATCATTTTGTGGTTTTTGTTTCCGGATCAGGCGGGAACTATGTTATGAAAGACCCATTCACTCCTAATGGTAATAATATAGATTTTAGAGGCAGATATCCAGGAGCCCGCATTGTAGAAACCGAAAGAGTATCCTTGTAAATCTTAATTTTACTGTACAATCGAGAAAGAGATGAAAAAGCTTTTTGCTTTTCTTTTTTTACTGTATTTATTTCTTCCTACTCAAACTCTTGCCGCAAGATCAATTTCAGTTACGTCAGACAAAGGGTCTATTTATGGGATTGAAGAAGCAAATATTTCAGCTTCAATCTCGGGTTTTACAAATGGAGAGAAAATCTATATAAAAGGGGCATTTTTTAAAGACGGGTCAACTAATTATTTCGGATATACAAAAAGTGGGGATTCCTGGATTAAAAATAGTACAAGCGCAACTGGCCAGCGCCAGGTGGAAATTGCAAACTGGGACCAATCTGTAATTGTTCGCTCCGACTTTGACGACAGCGGATACGAAGGAAAAGGTGAATACAAATTTAAGCTAGGATTTTATTACACAACCAGCGGTGGGAATTTGTCATCGGTTAACTGGTCAAACAGTATTAGCTTTAGCCTTGATTCTCCCGCTCCTACCTCGCTTCCGGTAGTAACCTCCCAAACCACCATTTCAAACTCCAAAACTTCCTCATCTAACAAAGCTCCAACTCCTACCAAAACAGCCTCAAATTTAACAAGCAGCTCAACCTTAGCTAATACTACTTCGCAAACGGGCAATAATTTTGCTAAAATAACACAAAATTCTAAGATATCAAGTGATTTTGCCAGGATTAGAAATATTTCGCCAACTTCTGAAAAAGTGTCCGGCAGAGTGGAAGTTTTGGGAGCGAAAGAACAAAATTCTTCGTTTATTACAATTTTAACTGTTATTTTAGGTTTGGCATTAATTCTGGCTGCGGGAGGATTTTGGGCATTTAAGAATTTAGAGCAAATAAAAACATGGATAAAAAAGTAATAACAAATAATAGTTTGGAAACTCAAAGATTAGGTTCTAAGTTTGCCCGCAAGTTAAAAGCGGGAGACATAGTTTTGTTATTTGGAAATCTTGGAGCAGGCAAAACCACTTTTGTACAAGGC
>JBBTWB010000037.1:0-6026 GCA_038078635.1 Patescibacteria group bacterium
GAACTATTACTCCACTTATAATCAGGCATGAGCGCTGAGAATGTATTATCACGAAGTACGCTTCCATTTTCAAAAAAATACTCCCCGTATTTTAGATGCCAGCCCAAATCTGGGTCTTGGGGAAGATGTATAGAAAAAATAAAAATTCCTAAATAAAGAAAGAGGATAATCAGTAAAGGTAAGTATTTTTTAAATTTTTGCATAATTTTGTGGATTATAACACCTAATTTACGCTATTGACAAAGGTTTGATGCATTTGTTAATATTTCGATTACGATAACTTGCCCCGTAAGCGGGGCATTTTTTATTCAAATGAGTAATATAAATTTAAACAATCTTTACAGATCCTTCACGATTGCAAGGAATAAAACAAGCGATGCTTTTTCAAATATATCGACAAACGTTTCATCCCCTCAGGTGCGTTATAACATTAAAGCATATAAAAACGTATTAATACCTGCTGCGCTCATTGCTCTTTTACTATTTGCTTTTGCTTTAGGAAAAATTCTTTCATCAAATAATGATTCGGGGAAAAGAATTTCTGCTCCAGCCCCTGTTGCAACACAAATGCTAAATAAAAGTTTCGAATTTCCTTTGAAAGACGATAAAGGAAAAACCGTAAGCAACATTACCTATCTTATGGAATCTGCAAATCTACAAGATTCATTTATATATCAAGGAAAGCTTGCTAATGCGGTAAAGGGCAGAACTTTTCTTATCTTTAATTTAAAAATAACAAACCCGTACACAAAGACTATTGAAGTTAATGCGAAAGATTATGTAAGAGTAAAGGTGAATGGCAGCAGTGAACAATTAGCGCCTGAGATTCATAATGACCCTGTCCAAATTCAGGCAAATTCTACAAAATATACAAGAATAGGACTACCGATAAACGAATCAGATAAAAATATCATAGTATTAATTGGGGAGTTAACCGGCAAAAAACAATCAATTAATTTAAGTCTTAAAAGATAATCATTATGGCAAATCCGCCTATAATAGATGAGATAAGACAAGCAATAGAAAGTCTTGATTACGGTAGCGTTGAAGTTATCGTACAAAACGGTGAGATCACTCAAATTTCTACAAGAATCATCAAGAAAACTAACGTTAAACAGACACAACCAGGACAAAAAATTGCGGGGGCGGTTGTTCAAAAACGTGGAGGATCGGGCATAAACATTAATTTTAAGTATTGACAAGACGTATTTAGTGTTATATTGTTTTACTAAGAACTAGATAGCTGACCGCAAACGGAGGTTTTTTCATTTCCCTAAAAGGAAGTGAGAAGGCCTCCGTTTTGTTTTAAGCATAAGCTTACAGGCAGATCGGAAAAGTAAGTGCTTCGCCAGCTGGCGAAAAATATCTTATCCCCGCAAAACGGGGTAAAAAAGAAAGGGGGTGAATATATAATGACTAATTATAAAAGAAGACTAGGAACAGCAATCGCTACCGTAGCTATATTAGCTAATGGCTTAATGCCAGCAGCATTCGCAAGTACAGAAATTGTTATTTCAGGAAACGGTTCAGGTTCTGATAATTTTGTGAATGTTTCACAAAGCAGCAATACATCCGTAACCCAAAATAACACAGCAAACGTTACAAATAACGTTTCAGCAAATGCAAAAACAGGTGGAAATGATGCTAACTTTAATACCGGAGGAGATGTAACAATCGATACCGGAAAAGCTAGTGTTAATACAACAGTTTCAAACACCCTAAACAGCAACGCTGCAGAGGTTAACTGTTGCAATGGAGGAAATACTAATGTTACTGTTTCCGGAAACGGAGCAGAATCTAACAATACAGTAGTTCTTGACCAAAATACAAACACTAGTGTTAATCAGAAAAACACAGCAAATGTTCATAACTATGTTGATGCTGATGCAAAAACAGGCTATAACGATGCGAATAGCAATACCGGAGGAGATGTAACAATCAAAACCGGAAATGCTTCAGTTGATGCTAGTGTTTCAACAGTGGCAAATGTTAACTCAGCAAGAGTTAGCAGTCCACAAGGTGGATCCAATCCATCTGCATCATTCTTAATCACCGGAAACGGTGCAGGAAGCGACAATTTTATTGACGCAAACCTTACTAAATCAACAAACGTTACGCAAAACAACTATGCATACGTTAAAAACGATATTGATGCTGATGCAAAAACAGGTGGAAACGACGCAAACTGGAATACGGGAGGCGACGTAACCATTGACACAGGAGACGCTTCTGTAGACGCTAACGTTGACAATTCTGTCAACTTTAACTTTGCAGACGTTAACTGCGGATGCACATGGGATGTTCTGGCAAAAATAGCCGGAAATGGCGCAGATGAAGAAGGTAAAGATGGTAATACCATAGTCCTAAATCTCGATAGCAAACAGGCTGTCGGACAAGGAAATAATGCGTATCTAGATAACTACCTTGATGATCTTGATGCCAAAACAGGATATAACGATGCGAATAGTAACACTGGTTCAGTTGGAGACGACCCGTCAGTAATGACAGGAAACGCTTCAGTTGATTCCGGAGTTTCAAATTCAGGAAACGTTAATTCCGTAGGTGACTTACTTCCATTTGATTGGCCAGACTTTCCTTCAAATGTTGAATTTTCATTCAACTTTGCAGCGCTCTGGGCACTCTTTGGACTATCAGTCTAAGTTTGAGTTAGTAGGGTGCAACTTGCATGCACTTCGCAATAGCACCCTACTACCAGACGAATAAATAAAACATATAAATATAAATAGAAAAATAAAGAAAATATGAAAATTAAAAAATTATTAGCAATATTCTTAATAGGACTCACTGTAATTGGCAGGCTGGGTATGCCTGTTTCGGTTTTGGCGGAAGAAACAACTACTACTGACCCAACAATACAGACAAGCGATGTCCCTCAGGCACCTGAAGCGCCTACGGCTCCAAATGCTCCCACGGCGCCAACTGCGCCCGAAGCTCCTATTGCACCTGTTGCTCCAACAGCGCCAATTGCTCCAAACTTGGACGTAGGAACAAATGAAGAAACTAATAATACCTCTCCTCTAACCAACCAGGATACTACAGGGGGAACTGATTCCAGCGGAAATGTTGGAGACAGTGCTATTAATACCGGAGATGGTACAAATGACACGACTCTTACAACTACCGGCAATAACAATCTTTCAGGAGGATCTGACTGCTGCGGAACTGGGGGAGCATCTGTTACAAATTCCGGAAACGGTGCAGGAAGCACTAATATAGGAGATGCTTCTTCCACTACAAACAATAATACAAATCAGGGAAATAGCGCCGGCGTTTCCAATACATTAGACCAATCAACAACTACAGGGGACAATAAATCTTCATTTAATGTAGGCAGTTCCTCTATTACAACCGGGGATGCAAATACAACAGGCACTGTTATAACATCGGTTAATACAAATGTGGACGGAGTTGCGGTAGCAGAGTTTAACATTGCTGATGACCACGTAGGAGATATAATTTTGGACTTTGGAGCCAATTGCGTAGCCGGATGCAATGGATCAAGTATTACCGCAGATAACTCGGGCAACGGAGCATTCTCATATAATGATGCAAACGCAGATTCAACAGTAAATAACAATACTAATCAAACAAACGGAGCAAGTGTCGGAAACGACCTTACGTTAGCAGCAAATTCAGGAAATAATAAAGCAAGCTATAACACAGGTGGAGATTCAAACATCACAACAGGAGATGCTAATGTATCGGCAAATGCCATAACATTTGCAAATAATAACATCGCTGGAAACGTAATATACGGAGTTGTAAACATTTTCGGTAACTTAGTTGGGGACATAATATTAACGCAGGAAATGATGGATGCAATTTGCGGAGGAACTTGCGGAGGAGATCTTAGTGCTTCAAATTCCGGAAACGGTGCAGGAAGCACTAATACAGCAGATGCAAATAACACTACAAATAATAATACATTCCAGTCAAATAACGCCGATATAACGAATAACTTAATTCTGGATGCAACGTCGGGGGATAATGATGCCAACTTTAATACGGATGGCAATTCAAGTATTACAACAGGGGGAACAAGTATAGATGCCAACGTATTAAATATTGCAAATATGAACTTAATAGGCGGTACGTATTGGCTGGTACTTGTTAATCAAGCCGGGAACTGGATAGGTCAAATTATGGGTGGGGACGGAGGAAATGTAGCTGGTTCTCCTCTATTCCAATTCTTAATAGACCCGATAACCGGAGCCATAACTGCCATGAACCAGGGAAACGGTGCAGGTTCAAACAATCAGGCAAATACTAGCTCAACAACAAACAATAATATTACTCAAACAAATAACGCATCTGTTAATAATAGTCTTAATCTTTCTGCGAATACGGGCGGAAACACGGCGAACTACAATACTGGCGGAGATTCAAATATTACAACAGGAGATGCCAGTGTGGTCGCAAATATAGTTAATTTTGTTAACAACAATATAGTAGGAAACGGAAAACTTGTTGTTACAGTAATTAATGTATTCGGCAGCTGGCTCGGTGATTTCATAACTCCGGGGCATACAAAAGTCGCAACTTCAAATAATCAAACAGCAGAGAATAATTCATTAAATCAGTCAAATGGAAATAGCAGTGTCAATTCGAACACGTCAAATAATGGAAATGTTAATCTGGTCGCTGCAGCAGGATTCTTCAATACAAGCTCAAATAGTAACGTATCAAATTCAGGACCCTCTACGAATGTTGCGGTAGCAGGAGTAAAAGCTAAAGCAAACAATCTCTTAGCAGGGTTAACGCTTAACAAGAATACAAAAGCAGATGACAAAATGACAATAAACCTTGCATGGGGAGTATTACTTCTTCCTCTCGCAGGACTAACATTACTAGCCAGAAAAAGATATTTAAGAAAATCAATCTAAGTACTGCCTAACTGCCTCATTTCTGCCCCGGAAATATGAAAATTAAGAAAATAATTTTGGGAATATTAGCATTCTCGCTGTTTAGTAACCAGCTTATTTATGCTGATGAAATCGTAATTTCAGGAAACGGCGGGGGAGACAATACCGTTGTTGTAAACTCCTCACAAAATACAACAGTTGAACAAAACAATAATGCCACTATTACAAATAACGTAGATGCTTCGGCAAATACGGGAAATAACGAAGCTGGCCAGAATACAGGAGATACAAACATAAATACGGGAGATGCAAACGTAACATCAAACGTAACTAATGAGAACATAAATCAGTCATCTGTTGAGACGGGATGCTGCCAGGGAGACACTAATCTTAAAATTTCAGGTAACGGAGCAGGTTCTGACAACACAATTGTCTATAACACCGGTAATAATACAAATATATCCGTAAATAATAATGCAAATATCACTAATAACGTAAAAGGTACAGCTAATACCGGGAAAAACAGCGCAAATTATAACACCGGGAGCGCATCTATCGCTACAGGAGATATCTTTGCGATGGATTCTATTGTTAATTCATCGGTTAATGTTTATAAAGTAAAAGGAAGTGCAGGAGGCGGAAGCGTATATATTGCGCTTGCAGGGAATGGAGCAGACTCTGATAATTCTGTTTATTTAACAAATAATAACGACACAAATGTTAACATTAACAGCGACGCAAATATTAATAACAACTCAGACTGGTATTTAAATACAGGGAGTAATGAAGCAAATGGAAACAACGGAAATGTAGACATAACAACAGGGGATATAGTATTTGCTTCAACTATTGAAAATGTAGATATAAATATTGGGTGGGTAGATATTGATTGCTGTGGTCTTAACGGCAATAATCCTCCTCCTGACAGTAATCCACCTCCACCGCCGCCATCAGGTGAATCAGTGTGCACGAGCAACTGTTCCGTTGCCAGTGCTTCATCAAGCAATCCTTCGGGAGGAGGAGCACCAATTCTACCTGTAACAGGAAGCGATGAAATGCTCTTACTTATGATTGGAAACGTACTAATGTTCTTCTTGGGTGGGTACTTGCGGCTACGGTCGGGAAGATCTCCAAACTATTTAT
>JBBTWB010000038.1:0-1057 GCA_038078635.1 Patescibacteria group bacterium
CTGCTTGAGCGGCCAAATTAGTGGCTTTTCTTCCATGCTCTGCCAGATATGCCCGGCTCATTTCTCCTACTTCTTCTACAATTTGAAGAATCAAAATCGAGCCGAATTCCTTAGAATCCCGCGCACCTTTATCAATATTATCTAGATATTTAAAATAATAGCCAAAAGGCTGGATTTTTCTTGCCATGAGGGCTATTATAGCAGACTGGTTGTTGTATTTACTTTTTTACGCCGAAATTAACTTCGTTAGCTCGCCCGCCATCGCCTACAAGGATTGGATAACCGCAAACTTTAATTGTTTTATCTTTTGGCAAATTTTTCCCTGAAAGAACTTTATCTGTATTTTTTTTGTCCGTATAGCGCATAGAAACTAATTTGTACGAATTCCCTTCAGTGCTCACGAATTGAATGTAGTGACAATCATCCTTATCTTTATGATACGTATAATTTGCCTCACAGTTACTGTCCGCATTTTTTGTCCTTGTTTTTAATAGTTTACGATTCTTATTATATATCTTGAATGTGTATTTCTTGTCCAAACAATACTCATTAGCGCCCTTTCCGTCTTTATTTGAATCTGTCCAAAGAGTAGTTGCTACAAAATTTTTCCAGTTGATACTAAAACCATTATTTTTAACCAGGGCTTCTACCTCAGACTCCGTATAGAATTTATCTTCAGAAATAGTCGAATCACCTTTAACGTCCCGCGATGGAAGGGAGATTTGATAAAGAAAAATCAAGGACAACGCAATAAATGCGTAAAGTACAAATTTAGGAAAAGTAAAAAGCGCGGCAAGATGTGAGGGTTTTGCTCTATGATGGACTCTTTTTCTTGATCGGGCAGTTCTTTTAGACATCTCTATTTAGTAGATCATAGAATATAGAATCATGTCAACGAGGAAGTTACTCAACTCTTCCTGTGAAGGTGGAGGCGGCTAAGAAAACTCGCTCTCGTCTGGACCAAAAGAGGGACTTGGTGATGGACTGACTGTTGCCGTTCCTCCTCCAGAAATAGTTGTAAAAATGGAAGTATCTATTGGAGATGCTGGATAATTCT
>JBBTWB010000039.1:0-2219 GCA_038078635.1 Patescibacteria group bacterium
ATAAACAGAATAAGAACCTGATTTATCTTTAGTTATTTTATCGACTGAATTTTTTAAATCAACCTCTTTTGAATTTGTAGATAAATTTATAACTGGTAAAAATGTAAGATGGCGTCCAAGCATAATAAAAAAAATTGCAAATACAAAAATTGCAGCAAGGCGCCTTCTGTAATAATTTTGAGGCTTATTATGACTAAATTGATTATCCATGGAACTATATGTTGTCAGTTTTTGGTCTGTATTGCAATGCTTCGGCGATATGATTTGGCCTAATATTTGGATTCTTATCCAGGTCTGCGATTGTCCGTGAAACTTTTAATATTTTATTATACGATCTTGCTGAAAGATTCAATTTATTAACAGCAAGTTTTAAAATTTCCAGAGAATCAGCGGATAATTTGCAGTATTTCTTAATTAACTTACTATTCATTTCTGAATTTGAAATTATTTTTTCTTTTCTGAATCTTTTTGTTTGTAAATCCCGCGCAAGTTGTACCCGTTTTCTAATTTCTTTAGAAGTTGGGCCGGTATTTTTTTGTTGATCTGTTAATTTTTCAACTTTTACAGCAGGAACATCCAAATGAATATCAATTCTGTCAAGCATTGGTCCTGAAACTTTTTTTTGGTAACGCAAAATTTCAGAAGTTGTGCATCTGCATTCATGAGTAGGATCCCCTAAATAACCGCAAGGACAGGGATTTTCGGCAGCAACCATCATAAATTTTGCAGGGAAAGTTATTCTGCCGGAGGCCCGTGAGATTGTAACAAATCCATCTTCCATGGGTTGTCTTAAGGCTTCCAAAACGTGTCTTGGAAATTCGGGAAATTCATCCAAAAATAAAACGCCGCGGTGAGCTAGAGATATCTCTCCAGGTTTTGGGATATTACTTCCACCGATCAGTCCTATATGAGAAGTTGTATGATGGGGAGACCTAAAAGGACGCTTGATAACTAAACTTTCTTTGTCGAGAAGCCCTGAAATACTATATATTTTTGTAATCTCAATTGCCTCATCAAAAGTAGGCTTTGGAAGTATAGACGGAAGCGTTCTGGCAAGAAGAGTTTTTCCAGCACCAGGAGGCCCTTTTAATAAAATATTATGTCCTCCTGAAGCTGAGATTTCCATTGCTCTTTTTGCCTGTTCCTGGCCTTTTATATCTTTCATATCAAATTCAAAATCATCCTCGGAAATTTTATCGATTGCTGTCGGTTTTTGTTTTTTGATAATTATCTTGTTTGACAAATGGTTGAGTAATTCGTGTAAAGAGCCTAAGGGGATTACATCAATACCTTTTATAATCGCTGCTTCGATGCCGTTTTCAATTGGTAAAAAGAATGTAGAATATTTTTCTTCTTTTGCTAAAATTGCCTGAGGAAGAGCGCCCGGTGTATGTCTAAGCTTTCCTTCAAGAGATAATTCTCCCATGAACAAAAAGTTAGAAATAGGTGCTTTTATCTGTTCACTGGCAAGTAGAACTCCTAAAGCAATTGGCAGGTCATAGAGCGCACCTTCTTTTGGAAGATCAGCCGGAGCTAGATTTACAGTAATTCTTTTTGCAGGAAAATCTGCACCCGTATTTTTTATTGCAGAACGCACTCTTTCTTTTGCTTCTTCAACTGCTTTATCAGGAAGTCCTACGATTGTAAAAGAGGGAAGACCTTGATTTGCAATATCTACTTCAACTTCAACAGGAACAGCGTTTAGTCCTATTATGGCCGAGGAATTAACCTTTGCGAGCATATGAATATAATAGCATTTAATTTACGATTCCAATGTAGTTTTGTGGGGTGAGTTTTTTTAGTTCAGATTTTTGTTCGCTTTTGAGTGGCAGTTTGTCAACCATCTTTTTGAAATCTTGTTCGCTTAACTTCTGTCCGCGTGTTTCATTTTTAATAATTTCATATCCGCTTTTGATGCCTTCTTTCTTAAGATAAATTTGTAGTGCTTCGGAAAGAATTGACCAATCACTATTTAAATCTTCTTTAATTTTTTCTTCATTCGCTTTTACTCTTAATAAACCAGACAAAGAATTTTTGTAAGCCAAGAGACAATAGGCGAGTGTTACCCCAAAGTTTCTTGAAATAGTGCTTCCCGAAAGATCTCTCTGTAGTCTGGAAATAGGAAGCTTATTCACAAACCCTTCGATTAAACTATTTGCAATTATTAAGTTTCCCTCACTGTTTTCAAACATAATTGGATTTATTTTTTGAGGCATTGT
>JBBTWB010000040.1:0-342 GCA_038078635.1 Patescibacteria group bacterium
CGATTGAAATCGTCGCTTGACAGCTAGCAGATCTTATGATAGAGTGCTAATAATATGGAAAAGGTAGTCCCCATAATACCTATCCGAGACGGAATAATATTCCCCAATACAGATTCAGTTTTGACCTTTGGGAGGCCAAAAAGTCTGGCTGCGCTTGAAATTTCATTTGCACAGGAAAGAATTGTCTGTTTTGTGCTTCAAAAAAGCGCAAAAGTGAATGATCCAAGCCCTTCCGACATATATAGAACAGGAACGCTATGTAGAATTGAGCGGATGATAAAATCTGAAGGCGAGATTAACGCGCAGGTAAGGGGAATCTCAAGAGTAAAGATTGTCTCCTTC
>JBBTWB010000040.1:352-12738 GCA_038078635.1 Patescibacteria group bacterium
CACGAAAATGATAACTTTCTCGTAGGCCATGTGGAAGAATTAAAAGAAGATCCCGCAGATTCTCCGGAAATTAAAGCTTTATGTAATCACTTAACAAATGAGTTCAGACGTGCTATGAATCTGGGAAAAACCGCAGATTTCCTGGTCTTTATGAATATAATGTCGCCAGACAATCCTCCGGGACAGCTTGCAGACTTAATTGCTTCAGTTCTAGATCTAAAACCTTCACAGAAACAGGAACTTCTTGAATTAACAAATGTAAAAGTAAGACTTGAGAAGGTAACTGATCTTCTTGCTAAAGAAATTAAGGTTCTTGAGCTTGAAAAAAGAATCGCCAGCAAAACTGCGGAAAGATTTGAAAAAGGCGCAAGAGAGGTAATGCTTAGAGAGCGTCTTAAGACAATTGAGAAGGAGCTCGGAGAAAGCGATGAGGATAATGAAGTAAGAGAGTTAATGCAAAAGATTAAGGAAGCGGGAATGCCTGAAGAAATAGAAGAAAAAGCACAGAAAGAAGCAAGAAAACTTGCCCAAATGGCTCAATTTAATCCCGAGGCAGGTTATATTAGAAATTATCTTGATTGGTTAATTGATCTTCCATGGAGCCGTGAGAGCAAAACTAATCTTGAGATAAAAAATGCTGAAAAAATGCTCAACCGCGATCATTTTGGACTGAAAGATGCAAAAGAAAGAATAGTAGAATATCTTGCTGTTCAAAAACTTTCAGGGAAAATGAAAGGACCTATTCTTTGTTTTGTAGGGCCTCCGGGAGTCGGAAAGACTTCAATCGGTAAATCAATTGCTCATGCACTAGGGCGTGAATTTGTAAAAATTTCACTGGGAGGGATCAGGGACGAGGCAGAAATCAGAGGGCACAGGAGAACTTATGTAGGTGCATTACCGGGCAGAATTATTCAAGGAATAAAAGATGCGGGAACAAAAAATCCTGTTTTTATGCTTGATGAAATTGACAAGGTAGGAGCAGATTTCCGGGGAGATCCATCTTCAGCTCTTCTTGAGGCATTAGATCCTGAGCAAAATTCAGCCTTTTCAGATCACTATTTGGAAGTTCCATTTGATCTTTCAAATGTTTTGTTTATTACAACCGCAAATGTCCTGTATACAATCCCTCCTGCTTTAAGAGACCGTTTGGAGGTAATCAATTTTACAGGATACACCCATGATGAGAAATTCCGGATCGGCAAAGACTTTTTAGTCAAAAAACAATTAGAAACGCATGGTTTAACTGACAAAGAAATCGAAATAACAGATGGAGGGCTGAAGTTTATTATCGAACATTACACCAGAGAAGCCGGAGTCAGAAATCTGGAAAGGCAAGTTGCAAGACTTCTCAGAAAAGTGGCCAAGCAGGTAGCGGAAGGAAAGAAAAATAAAATCGTAATTACATCAAAAAATGTTCCAAAATTCCTTGGGCCAATTAAAATGAGATCTACTATGATTGAGAAAAAGAATGAAGTAGGTATGTCTACAGGACTTGCCTGGACCGAGGCTGGCGGAGACATATTATTCATTGAAGTCGCTCTTATGCCGGGGAAGGGAAGTTTGATCTTAACAGGACAGCTTGGGGATGTTATGAAAGAATCTATGCAGGCAGCCATGAGTTATGTCCGCGCGCGGGGGATTGAGTTTGGGCTGTCTCCAAAATTCTTCCAGAAAATTGATGTACATGTTCACGTTCCTGAAGGAGCAGTTCCTAAGGATGGTCCGTCTGCCGGAATTCCAATAACAACAGCCATAATCTCAGCCTTAACTAAAGTTCCGATTAGCAGAACTGTCGGTGCAACAGGAGAAGTGACTCTCAGGGGAAGAGTGCTTGAGATTGGCGGAGTAAAAGAGAAGATGATTGCAGCCCATAGGGCCGGGCTAAAGACTATAATCCTGCCAAAAGAGAATAAAAAAGACCTGATTGATGTGCCAAAAGAAGTTTTAAGAGATCTAGAGTTTAAATTTGTTTCCCATATGGATGATGTTTTGGCAATTGCGCTAACACGGCCGCTTCATATTGAAAAACAGCGGTCAACTGAAAGAACAGTTCTTCACACACCTTCCCCTACCCAAGCAGACTAAATCTTTTCTGTTCTTTTTCCCGCAAAAAGAACCAAAAGCTCTCGTCAAGTCTTGCTTCATGCTTTCAAAGCTCCGTTCACTTATCGGGGGATTTCACCCCTTCCTCGATCCTTCGGACGAGGAATCCCCCTGATGCGTTTACTCCGCTTTTCATGCACTCATCGGCGAATTGACGAAATAGGAATGCAGTGTTGACAATTGGGGAAAAATGTGACAAAAATAGTATAGATGGCAAAAAGAAAAGTTAAAAGAAGCGTATCCCACAGTAAAGCAGCTAAAGGCTGGGCTGGTTTCACGCCATTTCAGCTAATAGTGATTCTTTCAGTCTTCCTTGTCTTCGCAGTCTTCTATTTAATGTAAATCCAATTTGTATCCCAGACTGGTAAAAGTTTGTTTTGAGGTTTGTTTTAAGGTAAAATATAGGCTAGAAATCAAAAAGCCCCCGTCGTCTAGCGGCTTTGGACACCTGGTTCTCATCCAGGAGATCGCGGGTTCGAATCCGATCGGGGGTACACTTCGGCAGTGCAAGCTAAGCTATTTGTTTGAGCTTCTTCTTTCTTGTATAATTCAATTGTGGCTGATACGTACCTTTCTGTAATAATTCCTTCCTATAATGAAGCAGGTAATCTTCGAAAAGGAGTTTTGGATAAAATTGATCATTACCTAACACGTCAAAGCTATTCGCATGAAGTAATCATTGTAGATGATGGGTCAGATGACGGTTCAGTAGAATTTGTTGAAAAATTTGCATCAGAGAATAAAGGCTTTAAACTGATTAAAAACAATCACTTGGGAAAAGCTGGGGCAGTAACTACAGGGATGCTTGAGGCTAAAGGTGAAGTCCGGTTGTTTACAGACATGGATCAGGCAACGCCGATCGAAGAGGTAGAAAAGCTTTTGCCGTTCTTTTCGGAGGGATACGACGTAGTTATAGGCTCGCGAAGCTCAACCAGAAAAGGATCTCCTCTTTCACGAAGAGTTATGTCTAAAAGCATGATTGTTTTAAGAAAGGCAATGGTAGGAATATACGAAGTACACGATACTCAATGCGGTTTTAAAATGTTTACCCAGGGTGCAGCAAATAAGTTATTTAGAAAAATCAAAGATTTCCATCATGGCTATTCCAAAATTCATGGATCAAACGTTACGGCAGGTTTTGATGTTGAGCTTTTATATATGGCAAGCAAAATGGGATACAAGATAAAAGAAGTGCCAGTTGAATGGCTTTATGTTGAAACCAGAAGAGTCAGTCCAATTAGTGACTCAATCCACGGTGTAATGGATTTAATAAGGATTAGCATAAACAAGTTTTCAGGCAAATATAGTATATGAAAGCTTTTGCCGTTAAATACTCCTTTATTTTTTTAATACTTGCTCTTTTTCTCTTTTCTTTTACCCAGATAGATTTAGGGTTAACTTTAACTAAAGCTTCGATTTTCCAAACCATTCAGACTAGTTTTCAAACAATCGGATATTTTAACCGCCCATTATCTTTAGCTTTTTATCTCTTAATTATCTCAGGAATGTTTACTTATTATTTGTATTTCCTGAGACAGGTAATAAGAAAAAAAATAAATGCAAGGCATATCTGGACTCTTATAATTTCAACTGCTGTAATATTGGCATTTTCATATAATGCTTTTTCTTATGATTTATTCAATTATATTTTTGACGCAAAAATAATCACCCATTATCATCTGAATCCATATGCGCACCGCGCGCTGGATTTTCCCGGAGACCCAATGCTTTCATTCATGCAGTGGACCCACAGGCTTTATCCGTATGGACCCGTTTGGCTTGGTTTGACGGTCCCATTGTCATATATCGGGTTAAATTTTTTCCTGGTAACTTTTTTCCTTTTCAAGTTTTTATCGGCCGCGTTTTATCTGGGATGTTGTTATTTGATTTATAAAATAAATAAAAAGATTTTACCGGAATATCAGAATTTTAATCTTGTTTTATTTGCACTAAATCCCCTGGTTATTATAGAAAGTCTTGTTTCTTCCCATAATGATATTGCTATGATGTTTTTTGCTCTTCTCGGGCTTTATTTATATTTCTTGAGAAAGAAAATTCTAGCCATAATTTTAATAATTGTTTCCTCGCAAATAAAAATTCCGACAATTGCACTTCTTGCTCCAATCATAATCAGCTTTTTACCAAATAAAATAAAAAATGATAATAATAAGTTTGTATATTTATCAATTTTCGTTATGCTTGGAACTCTGGGTTATGTTTTAACAAAGCTGGAAGTTCAGCCCTGGTATTTCTTATGGATTATGCCACTGATTGCATTACTAAAACCTAATAGATATATTATTGCTTTAACTTTCGGATTCTCTCTGGGACTGCTTCTTAGATATAGCGTATTTTTATATTTCGGCAATTGGGATGGAATTGCTCTTCCTCTTCGAAACGCGTTTACAGTCTTTGCCACTATTATCCCGGTCATTCTAGTCTTTATTCAAGACAAGTTTGGACGGAAGTTGTTATAATTTATGCAGCACCTTTTATAAAAGTGCTGCATGAATAAATATGGGCTTAATCTTAAAATATAAAAAAGAAATTTTAATCTTCCTTGGCATTGTAATTTTATATTTTGTCTCCCGGTTAATTCTTCTTGGAAATTTTCCTATTTTTACAGATGAGGCAATCTATGTTCGCTGGGCACAAATTGCAGCGCATGATGCCAGCTGGAGATTTATTTCTCTTACTGATGGAAAGCAACCTTTATTTATCTGGGCTGCAATGCCGCTTTTGAAATTCATTCAGGATCCCCTGACAGCTGTAAGGTTAGTTTCTGTTTTTTCAGGGTTTTTTACACTCATTGGCCTTTGTTTTTTAACTTACGAATTATTTAAGAGCCGTATGGTATCTTTATTGTCAGCCTTTCTTTATGTAGTTTTTCCTTTTGCAGTAGTTTATGACAGGATGGCTTTATACGACAGCACAGTCGGCACTTTTGCCGTTTGGGCACTATACTTCTCAATACAACTCGCAAGAAGAATCAGACTTGACGTTGCATATACATTGGGATTTGTTTTAGCAGGAGGACTTCTCACGAAAAGTTCTGCAATATTTAGTATTTATCTTTTGCCACTCACACTTCTCCTTTTTAATTTTAAAAAATCTAAGAAATGGGATTTAGTCAGGTGGGGATTGTTAGCTCTTTTTTCAGTTATTGCTGCAGAAATATTCTTTAATTCTCTCAGGCTCTCGCCTTTCTTTCATATAATCACAGAGAAAAACGCAACATTTGTTTATCCAGTTAGTGAGTGGGTCAGTCACCCTTTTACTTTTTTATTCGGCAATTTGGAGGGATTATCTAACTGGCTTTTTACGTATTTGACACCATTTTATCTATTTCTCATTGTTGTTTCTTTTGCCGGTAAAAAATTTATTAAAGAGAAATTGCTTTTGGTTTTATATTTCGTCCTACCGTTTCTTGCTCTCGCGCTTTTCGGAAAGGTAATTTTCCCAAGATTCATTTTCTTTATGAGCATTTATCTTCTGCCGCTTGCCTCCCTTGGTTTGCATGATTTAATTTCATGGTTAAACAAATTTATGAGAGAGCGGAAATTAAGTACACCTTATGTTGTCTCAGCACTAATTATTGTTCTTTTTATTTTATATCCTGCAAAAGTAAGCCTGGATTTTATTTTTAATCCTGATGTGGCACAAATAGCTGATGCTGATCAAAGACAATACATAACAGAGTGGCCGGCAGGAGGAGGAGTTAAGGAAAGCATTGCATATTTTGAAAATCAGGCAAAAACGCAAAAAATTTTCGTAGGAACGGAGGGGACTTTTGGTTTAATGCCGGCGGGACTCGACATATATTTAGGAGATAATCCAAATATAAAAACTAAAGGATACTGGCCCTTAGAGGACAAAATGCCTCTAGAGTTGATTGACATGGCAAGTGTTATGCCGACGTATTTTATTTTCTATCAACCATGTCCTTCCTGTAAATTTTCTGGAGACGCTCCGGACAGCTGGCCACTCACTTTAATTAATCAGCTAAGAAAAGGAGATAACGTTTATTATTCTGTCTACAGAGTTAACTAATAAGATTATTAATGAGAAAGTCTTTTCAGTATTATTTAGGGATCCTTGTTTTCTCTATTATTATTTCAATTCCCCTTCTTCTCCCATATCTTCATCCGGGATATTTCCCAACTCATGATGGGGAGTGGGTAGTTGTCAGGCTTTCTGACATGTTCAGGGAAATTAGGGATTTGCAAATTCCTCCAAGATACAGCGGTAATCTAAATTTCGGATATGGATACCCTTTATTTAATTTTGCATATCCCCTGCCATACTACGTAGGGGTTTTTATCCATTTTTTAGGTTTTGGATTTGTAGATACAGTTAAATTATTATTTGCACTGACTATACCCGTTTCAGCTTTTTTTATGTTTCTTGCAGCAAAAAATATCTGGAAAAACAATTATGCAGGGATCATCTCATCAGTCTTATATCTTTATTTTTCATACCGCCTCGTTGATTTATTTGTCCGCGGTTCCATCGGGGAATCATTTGGTTTTGCAATTTTTCCTATTATTTTTTTATGTTTATCAAAATTAATTAATAATCCTAAGAGAGTTATATTCATGATTATAGGTGCATTTAGTTTTGCCGCAATCATTCTTTCCCACAACATTATGGCAGTGCTTTTTAGCCTGTCTCTATCCGTATTCTTTATTGGAAATTATATAATACATGGAAAACAAATTTTAAAGCCATTTTCATTTATTGTGTTTTTTGGTTTTATTCTATCAGCTTTTTTTTGGGTACCGGCGCTGTTAGAAAAAAACAATATTCTGCTATCTATTGTTCCAATCGCTGATAGAAGTTTAAATTTTGTTTCTATTAAACAATTCCTGTTTGCCCCGTGGGGATATGGAGTCCCAACAGATCCGGTCAATGGTTTTTCTTACCAACTGGGATGGCCTTTTTTAGTAATTATATTAACTTCAATTGCATTGTTTATTTATAAGTTTTATAAAAAACAAAAGAAAACCGCCGAACTGAGACTAGCAATAACAATTCTTACCGGAATTTTTGTACTAATTCTATTTATGTTTCCTTTTTCAAAACCGGTTTGGAAATTACCGCTTCTATCCGAAATAAATTATCCGTGGACAATGCTTTCCCAATTAGGCTTTCTGTCATCCCTTCTTGCGGGATATTTGGTTAATTTCAAATATACAAAAGTTATTGCTTTTGCAGCTGTAGTTTTTGCGCTAATCTTATATATCCCGCTTGCAAAACCAACTAATTATGTTGACAAAGGGGATGGATATTATTTTACAAATGATGCAACTACAACTTCATCAAACGAACTTATGCCTCTTTGGGTGAAAGCTCTGCCTTTCCAAAGGCCGGACCAAAAAGTTGAATTTATATCAGGAGAGGGGAGTATTAATAATTTAGTTTTTAATTCCAAAAAAATCAGCTTTACAGCAACTAACGGAGAGGATTCTGCTATTAGAATAAACACCCTTTATTATCCCGGCTGGCAAATTTCCGATAACAATCAAAAAATCACTCAAACTCATGATAGTAAGTTTGGAGTTATGGATATAAAAGTTTCAAAAGGAACGCATAATATTATTGCTGATTTCTCAGAAACTCCCCTGCGGTTGGTTAGTAATTCGATTTCCATTATTGGAGTTATTTTCCTAGGTTTGTTCGCTTTTAAAAACAGAAGATCTTATGTCAATTGTTAAAAACAATTTATTTCTAATTCTAGCTATTCTTATTTGCGTTTTTGCGGTTTCTGCTCTTTTTCATCCGGGATTTTTTCCCATACATGATGATGAGCAAATTGCAAGACTCCATGAGCTAAATTATGATTTAGTTTCACTTCATATTCCTCCGCGTCTTTCTCAAAATTTAGGATTTGGATATGATTATCCATTTTTTAATTTTTATCCGTCTTTCGCTTACTACTTTGCGGAAATATTTAAGCTGATTGGATTTTCTTTTATTTTATCAACAAAAATTATGATAGGGGCGGGTTTTCTGTTGTCTGCTGTTTTTATGTACCTTTTTTCAAAAGAATATTTTGGAAAACTTGGAGGATTAGTTTCAGCAGCGCTTTATGTTTATGCACCGTACCATAGTGTGGATGTTTATGTACGGGGAGCTTTTCCTGAATCTTGGTCTTTTGTTTTTATTCCGGCAATTTTCTGGTCACTTTATAGGCTTTATAAAAATCCGAGTGTTGGAAATTTATTGCTTTTTGGTTTATTCGGTGCAAGTCTAATGTTAACGCATAATTTAATAGCTTTAATGTCAGTTCCTTTTATTGGAATTTATTTTTTGTATTTACTATACGAATCAAAAAATAAAAAGAACTTGATTTTTGCAGCGGGAATTGGAGGAGTAATAGCATTTCTTATTTCTTCATATTTCTCTCTTCCCGCAATTTTAGAAAATAAATATACCATGGTGAATCTTCTTACACAGCAGCTTGCAAATTATAATCTTCATTTCGTGTCACTTAGGCAATTTATAAATTCTCCATGGGGTTACGGCGGTTCAATTCTTGGCCCAAATGACGGATTTTCTCTAGAGGTAGGAAAAATTCATTTGATTCTTGTAACATTAGCCGTAACGCTCTTTGTTTACAATACTTATAAAAAGAAAAGTAAGTCTTTAGTTTTAATTCCTTTCTTTTTATTGTTTGTTCTCTCAATATTTCTGCAGTCATATTACTCAAAGCCTGTTTGGGACGCATTAAAAGCTTTATCATACATTCAGTTTCCATGGAGATTTATGCTTTTTGCTGTCTTTTCCTCATCTTTTATAGCAGGTTATTTATTTTCAGTAAAATTCGACGGAAAAATTAAATGGATTTTAGGATTTTTTACAATATCTTTAATAATTGTTTTTTACAGCGGTTTATTCCACCCCTCAAAGTATCTGACAAAAGTTGATGATCAGGATTACATAAATCAGGATGAAATAAGATGGAGGATAAGCAAAATGGCTTTTGAATATGTTCCTTTAGGAATAGCCACAAAAAAATCCGATTTAGGGACAACTGTTGTTGATATAAAAAACAGTGAAATTGCACAAAATACTGCAACTCCGCTCTCAATGGGAATGATGGTAAACGTTGTCGAGGACAAGCCCCAGCTTAAAATACTTCATGTAACAGCACTTGAAAAAGGCAAATTACAGATAAATACATTCTCTTTTCCCGGGTGGAAAGTATTTATAAATAACAAAGAGATAAGATATAATGATAATAATAAACTGCGTTTGATAACTATAAATGTTGATAAGGGTGTTTCAGTAGTTGAAGCAAGATTCACAGATACATTTATTAGAAAACTTGGAAACGCATTTTCAGTCGTAGGGATAATTTTACTTTTTTTGCTGCTGCCAATTTACCAAAGAAAAATTAAGTTATGAAAAAATTAAATTCTGTATCCATCTTTTTCCCGTTTTGGAATGAAGAAGAAAATATTGAAAGAGTAGTTAATAATGCAATTCCTGTTGCCAAGGAAATTGCAGATAAATGGGAAATATTAATAATTGATGATGGATCAAATGATAAAACTCTTGAAAAAGCAAACGCACTTGCAGAAGAAAATCCCAACATCAGAGTTATATCTCATATGCCTAACAGAGGTTATGGAGCTGCTCTAAAAGAAGGTTTTGAAAATGCGGAATATGATACGGTGGTTTTTACAGACGGGGACGGACAATTTGATTTCGCGGAAGTAAAAGCTTTTGTTGAAAACATTGGCAACCATGATATTGTAATAGGATATAGAAAAAAGAGGCAGGATAATTTAGTTAGACATATTTTAATGAATATGCTAAAGGTTTGGGACCGCATATTTTTTGGATTTTGGTTCAAAGATATTGATTGTGGATTCAAGATGTTTAATAGGAAAGCGCTTGAAGAAATTTCTCCTCTAAGATCTGAGGGGGCAATGATTACCACAGAGATTTTAGCAAAAGCAAAAAGAAAAAAGTTAAAAATAAAAGAAGTTGAAGTAACCCATTTCCCAAGACAATATGGTAATCAATCAGGTGCTAATGTAGCGGTTATTGTAAGAGCTGTTTTAGAAAGTTTAATTCTTTGGATGGATATCAGAAATAAAAGAATTTAGTATGGACGACTTTAATTTAGAACTAGTTGCCAGAAAATCTGTAAAAAGTATTTTTGCACTAGTATCTCGCACATTTTTTATTCAGGTTTTGGGGGTATTTGCCAGTTTTATCCTAACGATTTATCTTTCTCCGTCGGACTTTGGAGTTTTCTTTATTGTTTCATCTTTTGTAGTATTTCTTAATTACTTTTCTGATATAGGTCTTGCAGCTTCACTCATCCAAAAAAAGGAAGAGCCAAACCTTCAAGAACTCAGGAATACGTTTACAATCCAGCAAATATTGGTACTGCTTCTTATTATTCCTTGTTTTGCATTATCGGGTCAAATTGCAAGTTTTTTTAAGATCGATGGACATGGAATTTATTTACTTTATGCTTTCTTAATTTCCTTTCTGCTTTCCTCTTTGAAAACAATTCCAACAGTGATTCTTGAAAGAAAGCTAGATTTTCATAGATTGGTAATTCCTCAAATAGCAGAAAATTTAGTTTATAACCTTACTTTAATTCTGATGGCGGTTGGCGGATACGGTATTACCAGTTTTACCGTTGCGATAGTGCTCAGGAGCATAGTAGGCCTAATAATAATTTATTTTATCAGCCCGTGGAAAATTGGATTTGCGTATGACAGAAAAATTCTCAAAGGCCTTTTGTCTTTTGGTATTCCATTCCAGGTAAATAGCTTACTCGCTCTTGTAAAAGACGATCTTATCAATGTTTATATTGGTAAAGTCCTGCCGCTTACGCAAGTCGGATACATTGGATTTGCACAAAAGTGGGCATTTTTACCGCTGCGGCTCGTAATGGATAACGTTATAAAAATAATGTTTCCTTCTCTAAGCCGGCTTCAGCATGATAGAAATGCTTTGAGAGTTGTTATTGAAAAATCGCTTTTTGTAATTTCTTTTTTCATAATGCCAACAGCTGTCGGGTTTATCATGCTTTCCCCTTACTTTATAGATCTAATTCCGAGTTATCATAAATGGGCACCTGCTTATATATCAATAGTATTTTTCGCTCTAAATACTGTTGTCGGGTCTCTTTCAACCCCAATAACTAACTTTCTGTACGCAACGGGGAAAGCGAAGTTAACGTTGTATTTTATGGCCGGGTGGACAACTCTTTCCTGGATTTTAACTCCTCTTTTTATTATAAAGATGGGATATAATGGGGTAGCAATAGCATCTTTTCTTGTTGCGGTCAGCACCCTCTCTATCTACTTTGTTGCAAGAAAATATATTACTTTTTCTTTTATAAGGCCAATTCTTAAGCCTTTATTTACATCTCTTTTGATGATGTTATTCATATTCATAACTCAAAGATTTATAACATCTCTGCCAATTTTGCTCGTTGAAATGCTCCTTGCGGGCGGATTATATTTTACAGTAATTTTGTCTCTCACAAGAAAAGATATTAGAAGAATAATAGTCTTTGTAAGGAATAACTAAATGAAAAAAATTTATATCGTGATGATTAATTATAACGGACAGGAAAACACAATAGAATGCTTGGATTCTTTATTGAGGCTGAAAACAGATGGATTTGAACTTCAAACAATAGTAGTTGATAATTATCCTGAAAATAAAATAAAAGTTGATGTGTCAAAATATTCTAAGATTAAACTTAGGGTAATTTTTAATCCTGTAAATTCAGGCTTTTCGGGGGGTATGAATATAGGTATAAAACATGCGCTGAAAAATGGAGGAGATTATGTTCTTATTCATAATAATGACACCTTTGTTAAAGAAGATTTCTTACAAAAGCTTTTTGATTTTGCAGAAAAAACTGAGAAAGCAGGAATTGTTGCTCCTAAGATCTATTTTGCAAAAGGATATGAATTTCATAAAGACAGATACAAAGAAGAAGAGTTGGGTCATGTTTTCTGGTATGCGGGAGGTAATATGGACTGGAAAAACGTGATCGGACATCACAGGGGAGTTGATGAGATAGATCATGGACAGTACGACAAAATAGAGGAAACAGATTTTGCGACCGGGTGTTCAATGCTTGTCAAATCAGAAGTGATTAATAAAGTAGATTTACTGGACGAAGCATATTTTCTTTATTACGAAGATTCCGACTTTAGCAAACGCGCGAAGGATGCCCGCTATATGATTTTTTATTTACCTTCATCTGTAGTTTGGCATAAAAATGCAGGTTCAACGGGCGGTTC
>JBBTWB010000041.1:0-1672 GCA_038078635.1 Patescibacteria group bacterium
CTCAGCTGATTTTTCAAAAAGTCTTTTCGCAAGACTTTCAAAAGTATCAGAGATTTTTATTTCTTCTTCAAACTGTTCCAGAATAGAGCCGTGATCTATCTCACCGTCCATTTTTATAAAAGTCACGCCGGTTTTCGGATCCCCTGCCAAAATCGCATTCTGAATTGGGGAGGCACCCCTATATTTAGGTAGAAGCGAGGGATGAATATTAACTGCACCAAGCCGCGGGATTTCAAGAAGTTTTTTTGGCAAAATTTGCCCATAAGCTGCCACAACAAAAAGATCCGGACTTAAACTTTTCAAACGGGCAATTGTTCCATCGTTAAACTCTTGAGGTTCTCTAATTTTTTCAATAACATCAAACTTTTCCCCGAGTTTTTTGATAACTGGGTCTACAAACTGCGGAGTTCCGAAAAATACAATTTTCATATAGGTAGTTCTTCAAATTCATCCTGGCCTTTTTCATCTTTAGAACTTTTATATAACTTTCCTTTTTGCTCTAGAACTCTTTTTGGGAATAAAACTCCATCTAAATGGTCTACTTCGTGCTGGACAATTGTTGCCATAAAACCACTGAACGTTTTTGTAATATTTCTTCCCTTCGCGTTTTGATATGAAATAGTTACTTTTGGAGACCTTAGAACTTCGCCCCAGATGTTAGGTAAAGATAGGCATCCTTCAAGCTTACGGAGCTTCTTACTTCTAACCGCTGACTTCTGACTCGAGGTTTGTCCGGATTCAACAATTCGTGGATTAATAAAAACAGATATTTTTGATTTTTCGCTAGGCTTTGTAATGAAAATTGCAAAAGATTTTCCAATTTGGGGTGCGGCAAGACCGACCCCTTTTGGGTCTGAGGCGGATAGAAGCGCTTTCTCCATCTCTTTTAAGAGAGATACCAAACCTTTATCTTTTTTGAAATCAAAAGGCTTAGCAGCTTGTCCTAAAACAGCGCTTGGCGCTGAGATTATTTTAACCATATAAGTCTGAAATTATAGCACAAAAGTCTAAATAAAAGTGTGAAGCACCTGGTGGTACTTGTCAAGAATTGATAGAATATAAAACATGAACCCGTTACTTATGATCCTTTCCCTGGGAGTGATAATTTTTTCGGCAATCCTTCATGAAATCGCTCACGGGCTGGTGGCAGATAGGCTTGGAGACCCAACAGCCAGACTCCGCGGCAGACTGACATTAAACCCTGTCCCGCATATTGATCTTTGGATGAGCATAGTTATTCCACTTCTTCTTATCCTTGGAGGCTCTCCCATAATAATAGGAGGCGCCAAACCCGTGCCGGTTGATCCTTTTAATCTTAGAGATGGCAAAAAAGATTTAGCCATCGTATCTCTTGCCGGACCTGTAACAAATTTCTTAATTGCCGGCCTTTCGGCACTTTTGGCGCATATATTGTTTCCTGAGGCTTCGCTTTTTGCTCTTATGAATACGAACTTTTTAGGCTTATTGTTAGGACTTTTCATTAACTATAATTTAATGCTTGGAATTTTTAATCTTATCCCGATTCCGCCGCTTGACGGCTCAAAAATCCTAGCCATGTTTCTGCCGCCGGACATTGAAAGAACTTATTTATCAATGAGTGCTTTCGGATTTTTTATAATTTTCTTTCTCTTAATGCCTTTCAGTCCAATCCCGCTAGGCAGTATCATTTCAA
>JBBTWB010000042.1:0-4089 GCA_038078635.1 Patescibacteria group bacterium
TTTTTCTATCTCGCCCATAAGTTTTTTTCCAAGTCCCATTCCCCTAAACTGTTTTCTTATAAACATTCCCCAAATCTCGACGATTGACCTTTCAGGATAATAATATCCATTCATTCCAGCCAATTTTCCATCCAACCAAACTGCTAATATTCCTGCTTCCTCATTTTCCGTATTCTCTTTCCATTCCTCATCAGTTCTTTTAGAAACTTCGTCGTATGTTCTTGCAAATGCCTGAGGTTCTTCTTTAAGCATTTGAAGACGAAGTTCTTTAAAAATCTGCCAATCGTTCGCGGAAAGTTTCTTGATTTCAATATTCATGAGGAAATTATAGCAGTAAGCTGTAGAAATCTAAAATCCTTGACCTGAAGAGCGTTTGTCCGTATTCGGCATAAGACCGGTTCTTTCTAAGAAGCCTTTTAATCTTTCCATGGGAGAGCTGGGGCGGTCCGTTCCTTCCTGTTCCGGAGCGGTATTTTGTGGACTTGTGTCTTCTTCCGGCGGACCGGCGAATCTCTTTCGAAATTGGATCACGTTATCCGGTAGATCTTCTCGGCGTCTATCAGGGCCTGTAAATCCGGCCGGGACTCCTTCTTCAATTCCACCTTGATTTCCTTCTGACATATTAAGAAGAGTATAGCAAGATTTTTCTTAAATCCAAAGTGTTACCTATCAAAAGTATAGTTTTATCCTACTCCAGATTAAAAAAATATTTACAAATTATATGATATACTCTTTTTAAATTCTTGTAATGAAATTATCTTCATTGGCGTTTATTATTCCGTCCTATAACGAATCGCAAAATATTTTTCTTCTCCTGAATAAAATCAGTAGTCTTTACCCAGACTCGCAAATTATAATTATTGACGATTCAATTCCCAATGAGAAAAGAAAAATCAAAAAATTATTAACTCGTTTTCCCAAAAAAAAGAACATTACTTATCTTCCCCGTGAGAAGAAAATGGGTAGAGGAAACGCTGTCTTAACAGGATTTAAACTGGCTTTAAAGAATAAAAATATTAAGTACATGTTTGAAATAGATGCAGATTTATCTCATGATCCGGAAGAGGCTAAAAGATTTATTTCCAATATAAAAAATAATAATTATGATCTAATAATTGGTTCTAGATATTTAAAAGAAAGTAAAATTATCAAATGGGTAAGATGGAGAATTATTATGAGTAAAATTATTAATAAATTTCTTAATATTCTTTTAGATTTAAATCTTTCTGATTATACAAACGGATACCGGCTTTACAATAGAAAAGCAGTTGAATTTTTATGTAGGATTGATCTTGAATCAGATGGTTTTATATTACTATCAGAAACTGCATATAAGCTAAACAAAAACGGTTTCAAAATTTCTGAAGTCCCAACAACTTTTGTGGAAAGAAAGTTCGGAAAATCAACTGTGGGAAACCGTGAACTGGTTTCTTCCCTTGTGGGAATACTTCTTATCAGATTTAGGGAAATGAAAAAAAATAAGTAAGCTTATCTTAAGTCCAAAGTGTCGCCTTTGAAGACTAATCGCTCAATTATTACCTGCTTCTCTCCTTTTTCAACAAACCCTGCGTCAATTGCCTCAAATCCGTTCTTCGCAATAATTTCCAAACATTTGGAGACGTCTTTGGGTGAAACAAAAATTGCGTAGTCCTGTCCCATGTTGTAAGTTTGATACATCTCGGTGCTATCAAGCCCTGCGTGCTTTTTTATAAAGTCAAAAATCTCCTGCGGCTCAAATATTTTTTCCAGAACATAGGTAAAACTGGGCCTAGCCCTCATAATTTTTCTGATTCCATGCCCTGTGATATTTGAAATATAGTGGATGTCTACGTTTGCTTTTTGTAGATCTTGCACAACTTTCGCGTAGATATTTGATTTGGTAAGAAGCGCTTCGCCGTAAATCAAACCGGGACGGACAAAAGTACCATAACCTTTTGGAAGTTTTTTAGCTACAGCCCGGGTCAGTGAAATTCCATTCGCGTTAACTCCGTTACTACGTAGTAGCAGAATTCGATCCCCTATTTTCAACTTCTTATCGGTAACTAAATTCTTTTTGTTTTTAATAATCCCTACAGCAGACCCACCAAACTCCGCAGTATTTCCGATAATTATTTGCTTTAATGTGGGAGTTTCTCCCCCACCCCAGGAAACTCCTGCTGCATCGCACGCATTTTTCCAGCCTTTTATTAAATCTGTCATTCTTTGCCGATCAGTTAACCAGCTATTGTCCTCAATTGCCCAATATGCATGAAGAACCAGAGGAGTTGCGCCAACCGAAACTAAGTCGTTAATAATTGTCGCAACAGTATCATGCGCAATAACATCATAATAAGTTTTTTTTGTAAATTTTCTTGTGCCATCCGCAATCAGATTTTTTGTTCCAAGTCCTTCGATCACTGTTGCCATTAAAACATTTCCCTGTTTCCAAACGTATGCTGATTCCCCCCTGGTATCAGAAACCTCGGCAAACCCATGTTTTTTAAGATTCAAACCTGTGGCGCGCGCTGACTGTTGAAATAATTTTTTAATAGGATCTTTTGTGTCGTAATTATCCCCAACCTGATAATAAGTAATCTTTTTACTCATTTACTAAGCATATAATTCATTCCGGCCAATTTAAAAATTTTGTCAAAGTTCGTCAATAATTCATTTTCTCCATTTTCTTTAAAGAGCATAATACCATGAAAAGCAACAAGCGGGGAATCTTTTTTATTTTTTATCTTCGACCTAGGCTCTATTGTAACTGCCATCGGAGACTTAAGCTTGAGAGATTCTATTCTGTTTACAAATTTCCTTTTTTTACTAATCATTGTGTAAGCTCGCTCCCAATTCTTATTACCTGATTTTAAAATCCTTATTTCTTGAGAAGTCATATTCTCATACGAGAAAGGAATTGTATGTCCAAGATTAGTAGTCGTAGGATCTAGAACGCTGTAAACTATATTTACGAACTTGTTTTTTTTCAGCAACTTAGTTCCGCATAAACAAATATCTGAAAGCTTTATTCCCTCTCGTGTGTCTTCAAAAATTTTATAAATAATACCTAAATTAGTTTTAAGTTGGTTTTTAATAATTTTATTTTTACCAAAATAAAGAGTCATTTCAAAATCCCCTATTATTCCACTTTTTTTATCAACTGGGCTAGAATACAAAAGCACAATTCCGTTTTTCCGATCAAGAAATACATCTCCTCTTGGCCAGAATTCTTTCGGCCTAGCACTTTTGAAATTTAAGCGATCTACATTTTTATCGGTTGCAAATAGAATGATAATTCCGTGAGGAGGAGGATCATACCATCCGTCGGGGAAAATATTTTTATTTTTCCGCATTTCCAAAAGCCACGCGTCCCGGAGCATAACTTCAGATATTGGCTTTTTAGATTTAAGAAGTTTTTTTAAAGTTTTATAAAGCGCGCCTGATGCAATTTCCCTAGTCTGTTTGCAAATTTTTAACTTATCCATTTCTTACAAATTCTATTATATTCTCAAACAAAGGTAGGCCTTGAGGACTTGGAACTTCTCCCCGGCGCCAGTTGGGGTGCTGTTCGATACGTACAAAACATTCTGGGTGCGGCATAAGACCTAAAACGCGACCTGTCTCGTCAGAAATTCCTACAATTGCGTTGGTGGATCCATTAGGATTGTCCGGATATTTTTGAGTTAGGTTGCCTTTACGATCAACATAACGGAATGCAACCAGATTTTCTTTTTCAATCCGGGATAAAGCCTTAGGAGTTGCCATAAATTTTCCTTCCCCATGGGCCACAGGATACCAGATTATTTGATCATCCAAATCGGTCAAAAATTTAGACCTCGAACCTTTTTCGATTTTTACTTTTATCCATCTGCATTCAAAATGTCCCGAGTCATTATTAACTAAAGTTGCGTCCATTTCCCCAATCCGGTCAAACGGAACAAGACCCGTGCGAACAAGGACTTGAAATCCATTACAAACTCCCAACAACGCAGTGTTCGAACGACTTATAAACTTTTTGAGTTCGTCTGAAAGATAAGCAACTATTTCAGTTGCTAATACTTTCCCTGAAATAATGTCATCTCCGTATGCAAATCCTCCGGGAATTCCCAGAAT
>JBBTWB010000043.1:0-7734 GCA_038078635.1 Patescibacteria group bacterium
CATCTATTCCGGGATGTGATTTCGACCTCCATTGCCAGTTTTCAATAAAAGATGGGTCTTTTCCGTGATTTATTATATAAGTTTTATGATCTGCTAAAACATTTCTATAAGAACCCGCTAACTCTGACGCTTTTTGCTTATCAATAGTTCCTCTTTCGGCAAGCATTTCTAGAGCTTCAATTGCTAAATCATATCTATCTGTTTGATTTCTTATCTGCATATCAAAAGGGGTAGTTGTGCCGCCCAACTCTTTGTATCCGTGGATAGAAAAACGCTCCGTGTTTTTGACATTAAACAAAATAGATTTCATTATCTCCGGATATCCATGGAAATTAACAATAACTGGTAAATCATCCGTCAAATATTTCTCTAGATTTGGAATCTGAACACCTGCTGTAAGTTTTAAAATATTAACAAACCTAATTTTCAGTTCTTTCATGTCTTTTTTAAGAATATCTATCGCTGCAAGAGCTTCATGTGTTACATAATCCCCGATGCCTACAAAAACAATATCCGGATCCTGATCGCTTGCAAAGTCCCAAATTCCCAAACCTTCACTTACAAACTCTTTTGCTTTATCAAAACTTAGCCAATTCAAAAGCGGGGTTTTACCGGCAACAATAGTATTTATCTGATTTTTGGAAGACAGTGTTTCTGAAATTACTGCCAGCATTGTATTTTCATCAATTGGAAAATATACTTTTATAAAATCATTTTGTTTTTCGAGCATTCCTGATATGAAGCTTGGATTCTGATGAGAAAAACCATTATGCTCCTGACGCCACACAGTTGATGTAAGCAGATAATTCATGGAGGCAACGTCTTCTCTCCAGGAAGTATCCCTAACATACTTTAAAAATTTTACATACATGTGAGCCATACTGCTAAAAATTTGGGCAAAAGCCTCATATGTCGTGAATACGCTATGTCTTCCGGTTAGAACATACCCTTGCGCGAGTCCATGCATATTATGCTCACTCAGCATTTCCATTACTCTTCCGGTTCTATCTATATCTTTATCGTTTGAATCAATCGGCCAAACAAAAGCTCTATTGGTGGAAGCAAAAACATCATCAAGTCTATTTGAATAAGTTTCATCCGGAGACATAAGCCGGAAGTTTTTTTGTCCTTCATTCAAACTAAAAATGTCCCGGAGATATGCCCCGGCGAGTCTCATACTGTTTGACTGTAAGTATCCTGGCTTATCAACTGCTTTTTCAAATTTTTTATTATCAGGTAAAATAAGGTCTTTATATTTTTTGCCAAACATGTGAGGATTGTCTCCCATCCGGAGTGAATCCTGTGGAATAAGATCCAATATTTCTTTCGAGAAACCTGTTTTTTTATCAAAAAGCTCTTCAAATTGATACGACGAGAGCCATTTTTCAAGCGCTTCCAATTCTTCATTATCATTTTTTACATTAGGCATTACAACTTGATGCGAGAGAATTGTTCCTTCTATATTTTGTCCCCGAAGTTTTTTTATGGTAGTCCATCCTTTTGGAGTTTTTAAAATAATCATTGGAAGACGGGGCGGGGTTATTTTGCTTTTCTTGGAATCTTGAATTTTCCGGTAGCAAACCTCAAGTGTTTCAAGCATTTTTTCATAAATTTCATCATTTTCTCCTTCAACAAAAAATGGTTCATATCCATAACCGGTAAATAAACTTGTCAGTTCCCGATCGCTCATCCTGCCAAAAATTGTGGGACCGGAAATTTTATACCCATTCAGATGAAGAATTGGTAGAACCGAACCATTAGATGCAGGGTCAATAAGTTTATTTATATGCCAAGATGCAGCAAGAGGACCGGTTTCTGCCTCACCGTCACCGATTAGACAAACTGCCAAGAGATCCGGATTATCTAGAATTGCGCCATATGCGGTAGATAGTGAGTATCCTAATTCTCCTCCTTCAAGAATCAAACCGGGAGCTTCGGGATTACTGTGGCTTGAAAACCCATAAGGCCAGCTGAATTTTTTCGAAAGATACGCAATTCCTTCTTCGGAGCGCTTTGCATCTTTGTAGTATTTTTCTAAAGTCCCTTCGAGAAAGAGATTTGCCTGAAGCCCTGGAAACCCGTGTCCCGGGCCTAAAACAAAAACAGCCGATTGATTATGTTTTTTTATTAAATAGTTAAGGTTGCCATAGACGAAATTAACTCCCGGGCATGTTCCCCAATGTCCGAATAATTTTGGTTTTATGTCAGTTGATGTTAATTTTTTATCGAGTAAAAAATTATCCTGCAGATAGATCTGCGAAACAGTTAAATAGTTCGCCGCTCTAACATATTTTTTAATCGATTCAATAACCTCATTCATAAAATGTTAATAATCTTCAAGCGTTGACGTATCTCCTTCTGGAAGACCCAACTCTTTGGCTTTTAAAAGTCTTCTCATTATTTTACCTGAACGCGTCTTTGGTAATTTATCTACAAATTCTATTTCTTTAGGAGCCGCATGACCCGCTAAATTTTCTTTTACAAACTTCGAAATTTTTTCTTTGAGCTCATCTGATCCTTCCACTCCCGGTTTTAGTACAACAAACGCTTTAATAATTTCTCCCCTAACTTTATCCGGCTTACCAATAACTCCTGCTTCAACTACTTCCGGATACTCTACCAATGCACTTTCTACCTCAAATGGTCCTACTCGCTCCCCTGATGTTTTAATAACATCATCACTCCTGCCAACAAACCAAAAATATCCGTCTTTATCTTTTACCGCCCTGTCTCCTGATAAATACCATCCGTTTGCAAAATATGAATTATATTTCTCCTCATTTTTCCATACTTGCTTCATCATGGAAGAGACTGTTTCCGGTTTGAGCGCCAAATCCCCTTCTTTTCCAATTGATACTTCTTTTCCGCTGCTGTCAACTATCGCCGCTATTACACCAGGAAAAGGTTTGCCCATAGAGCCGGGTTTTATATCCATAACCGGATAATTTGTTATACAAATTCCTCCCAATTCTGTTTGCCACCACGTATCATGAAACGGAAGTCCAATTTTTTCAAGCGCCCACCAGATCGCTTCCGGATTAAGAGGTTCGCCAACGCTTGTCAGATGCCTTAGGGACGACAAATTAAAAGATTTTATGTCAATACCCGAACCCATAAGTAGCCTTATCGCGGTTGGAGCAGTGTACCAAACAGTTATTTTATATTCCTCAATTAATTTATACCATCCCTCCGGAGAAAAGCGGTCTTCATAAATAACTGCTGTGCCGCCCAAACCCCAAATTCCTAAAATTCCATAGACAACACCGGTTACCCAACCGGAATCTGCGGTACACCAATAGATATCATCATCCTTAACATCCAAAACATATTTAGTGGTCATTATTGCTTGTAAAATATCTATATGCGCATGCACAACTCCTTTTGGTTTTCCTGTAGTACCGGACGTATAAAGCATGTAAGATAAATCATTTTCGTCCAGATGGACTATTTCAAACTCCGAATTTGCGTTTTGCATTTCCTTATCATACGAAAATAAATTATCTCCTTTAGGAAAATCCGATGAGCCTCTTTCCACAATAATTACCTTTTCAAGAGCCGGTAAATTTTTCCATACTTTTTTAATTCTTGGAAATAAATCAGCATTTGTTATAACAATTTTTGCACTGCTGTCAGAAAGTCTGTCTAAAAGCGCCATTTCCTGGAATGCGGAGAACATGGTGCTAACAATTGCTCCTGTCTTAAGAGTTCCTATGAAACTTACGTACCTTTCAGGAATCGTAGGTAGAAAAATAAAAACCCTGTCTCCTTTTTCTACGCTAAGTGAGGTTAAAACGTTGGCAAATTTATTTGATTTTTTGGTTAGATCTGTAAAAGAGTACTCTTCTTTTTCTCCATTCTTACCTTTAAAATAAAGGGCAATCTTATCTCCTTTTCCATTTTTTGTATGTCTATCTACAAGATTGTAGGCAATGTTTATTTTTCCGTCTTTAAAAAAATCTATTTCATTTCTTACTTTGTCCCAAGAAAATTCTTTATAGGCTTTTTCGTAATTAGCTAAATTAGGGGTTTGGGGGAATTCATCGGGGACTTTACGAATAATATTTGTCTTGTTGTCCATATTACCACATCTTAGCGAAAACCAATTATGCGATCAAGTGCTTATCTAATTTATGGCTTCAATGGTATATATTATTTTCCCGGCCGGGGCTTCCACTTCTACTTTTTCTCCTACTTTTTTACCAATTAAAGCTTTGCCAAGAGGGGATTCATGGGATATTTTGCTTTCTTTTGGATCAGCTTCCCATTCGCCAACCACAGTAAAAACCTCTTTTCCGTCATTTGTAGTAACTTTTACGGTGGAGCCAAGCTTTATTGTGCTTGAATGATTATTACTTATCAATACCGCTTGTTTTAAAAGCTCTTCCAGCTCATCAATTCTACCGTCAATAAAAGAAAGTTCTTCCCGCGCCACCGTATATTCGGCATTTTCTGAAAGGTCTCCCATATTTCTTGCTTGAGAAACGCGGTTTAGTACTTCAGGACGTCTTTTTTTAGTAAGCTCTTCATGCTCTGCTTTTAGCTCCTCCATACCCTCTTTTGTAAGATAAATTTTTTTAGTATCCATATATGATAAATTCCCTCCGAAGATTGGTTGAGGGAATTAAGTTAACGACGATAATAAACCAAAACAAGACCTTTGTCAATGTCCTAGAGTCGTAAAATTATATTCTCTTAGCTTCATCTTAAAAGAGCGTAAAATCTTTTTTCTGGGATCATGCGGATGGAAAGCAAGAAATCCATCCCTTATAGTTTCCTTACCTTTAATCTTACCCATATAGGCAATCTGAATTAACTTGGCAATCTTTTCCAGATTAAGAATCTGGACAATTTGCAAAGAAAGTCTTGAAACAAATCCTATATTCTCATTTTTAATTTCTACCGGTTCAAAGTTTGCTAAATATTTTTTTGTCCATAAGTTGGCATTTATAAATTTCTGATAAATATTATCCCGTACAAGAAGCGGTAAAATCTGCACAATTTCATGAGCACTATAAATATCCTGACGGGATTTCTGGAATACTAAGTTTTTCTCATCAATTATCATATTCAAGCAAAATTTATTTGAAACATCAACCGAATTTTTTCCCCGGTAAATACGCAGTAATTTCAGAATGCAAACCGTAGCTAACCGGGATAACCAAACAGAACGGAATTCAGAAATAATAAAGAGGTCTATGTCATCATTTTTGTCTGCGTTTTTCATTGAGACTGACCCGCTTACACCAAGAAGCTTTATTGAGGGAATAAATTTAAAAACTTTAATAATTTTATAAGCATTTTTAATCTTTTTTGCAGATTCCTTTTGTCTATGCCCACGGAGTGAAATTGTTTTTTCACGCCCTGCCAAACAATAAAATCCATTTTTGCTTTTTATTTTTTTATCAGCTTGGAGAACTTCTTTAACTTTTTCAATGCTATTTTTCTTATCTGTTATTAAGTATTTATGGATCTCTTCAAGAGTCAGAGGAAAATCAAAAATATCACTATAGATAAGAGTCTTACTGACTTGGCGCTGTAGCATACTGTCCTAGTACTTGAGAATAACCCTTGAACAAACCGTCCAAAGAGGTTTCGTCAGACGTGTTTCCTAGTATACCATTAACAGCGTCTTTTAAATAATTGTTGAGCTTATCATTCAAACCATTATCAAAAGTTCCGCTCACAAAAGGAGAAGAAACTGCGGTATTTGCCTGATCGACAAAAATAAAACTGTCCGTATTTTTTAATTTTTCCGCCAAATTTTTATTACTATACGGTTCTCCGAAAAGTCTTGTTTTTGATTCTTCCGCATAAAGTTTTTCCTGTGTTTCCGGTTTTGCTAAGAACTTCATAAAAAGCAGGGCTTCTTTTTGATGTTTTGTTTTTGCGGAAACTCCCTCTGCCCAATAACTTGCAATGTTTACTTTTTCTGTTGACAAAAGTTGCGGAACAGGAACTACTTTAAAATTAAGATTTGGATTTAGAGCTTTAATTGCAAAATAATCCCAGGAGTACCCGAAAAACATCGCTAATTTTCCTCCGGCGAAAGCTTGGAGTGAATTATCAAGCGTGGAATCCCAAACATTATTTTCTACTAAAGAAAAATTAGTATAAAAAATCAGTGCATCCAGAATCTTTGTGCCGGACTTTGTTATGTCTTTCATATCAACTCCATTTTGGACAAAGAGAAGTGAAATTATATCGGGCGCATGAAGAACATTTTCAAATACCCCAAGACCTGCTCCGGCTATTATTATCTTTTCATTCTCATCTCTTTTCGTAAGTTTAGCTGATGAATCAATAAATTCCTGCCATGTCGTCGGTACATTAATTACGGTTCCCTGTTCTTTGCTGGCTGAATCAAATAAATCAGTACTTACAAATAAAGACAGCGTATCAATCTCTAAGGGGATCCCGTATATCGCTCCATTTTTAATTAAATCTTCCTTCGCAACTTTATAATATTTATCAGCGAATTCTTGTTTTTCAATCGTTTCTTTTGGAAGAGGAAGTAAAACTCCTGACAACATAGGATACCAGGTATTATGGAAACGGAAAATATCAGGGCCTGTTCCATTTTCAATCCTTGCATTTAGTTTTTCTCTATAATTCTTGGGATCTTCTTTGCTATATTCAATTTTTATGTTTGGGTTTTCTTTTTCAAAGTCAGAGGTTATCGAATTCATTACATTTTGATCTTCCCAAAGACCCCAATATGTAATTGTCACAAGACCGGTGCTCTTTTCTCCGCGTAATCTCGGGGCAAGCAGCGCAAAAATTACAAACAATATTCCTAAAATAACTAGCAGACCTAAAAATATCTTAAATATTTTTTTCAAAGGGAATTTAGAAAATTCCCCGGCTCCATGATCCACTGGAATGGGCGGCGGTGCGGCAGACGGAGGTGTCGGAAATTGACTACCAATTGGATCTGGCGGCTTTGGCTGAGACGGAAGTGGCTGTACGGGCGCCGTATTTATTGGTGTAGGAGGAGAAGCTGGAATTCCAACCGGAGGAGTATTACCAACAGGTGCATCTTGAGCCTTAAATATTGTACCTTCTTCCATACATATATAGTATAATATCAAGTACTTCGTTCACAATGGCGAGCGTATTTTTTCCCAAAATCAAAAAGAAACACATCAAGCATGCGAGCCGGGTTTTTCTCTGGTTTTCTATCGGTGCTGTTCTTTCCTTATTTTTAATCTCCAGTTTTTCCTACTTCGCGTTCCAAAACTATTATAAAGGCAAGGTTTACCCGGGGGTAAGAATTAATAGGATTGACTTCGGCAAGAAAACAGCGGCTGATGTTAATTCCTATTTTCTGCAAAAAAACAAAGATGCTTCGGATATAACTTTTGTATTCAGCTACCAGGAAAACTCAGCAACAATTTCAGCTAAAGATATTGAATTTGGATATGACAACAAGCTTTTGACAGAACAGGCTATGAGCATTGGAAGATCCGCTGACCCTTTTTCAAACGTCAGTCTTATTCTTCAAGCCTATACGAATGGTATTGAACTTTCTCCCGCTTACAAATTTTCTCAAGATAAATTAGATGAAAAACTTGATCCTGTTATTAAAATAATTAATAAGAAACCGGTTGAAGCAATATTTAATTTTGAGAATGAAAGGGTTAAAGCGTTCCGCGCTTCTGAAGATGGGCAAGAAGTAAATAAAGATGAGTTGAATCAACAAATCCTGGCTAAAGCAAGACTAATTTTAATTGCTTG
>JBBTWB010000044.1:0-2528 GCA_038078635.1 Patescibacteria group bacterium
ATGAGCACATTCATGTTCATGAGCAGCCGGCGGGAGGAGAGATCGGAGCGGATGAAACCTCATCGATAAATCAAAAATCCCCACTTCGCCCAGCCGACGCCAAGGCTATGGCTGGCACGCAAGGCTCCGCGGGGCAGGCAAAAATCAAAAATCAAAAATCAGACACTATTTCAAGTTCGCAAAACCCGATTCCGACTCCAAGTGCGGTCGCCGCTACTTTAAGTTCGCCAGTCCCCGCGAGTGGACCGGGAATAGGAAAAAACAAATTAGGCCGCAATGATCCTTGTTGGTGTGGAAGCGGAAAGAAATATAAGAAATGCCACTATCCTAACTAATTAGCCTCCTTTCTGCTATAATTACGGCCAAATGAAAAGAGGACGGCCAAAAAAGAGAAAAACCAATAACAGCAGTTTGCTCCCGCGTTTATTATTGTTGGTTTTTTTGTTTGTTTTTATGTTTTCAGCTGACAAAATTGTGAACCAATTTAGGCAGGCTCAGGAAACACCTAAAACATTTGTTAAAAAAGTTCCCCCAAAGATTGCAGAGCAATTATCAGCTTCCCCCCTGGCAACACACCGTGTGCCGATTCTTATGTATCATTATGTTGAATATGTGGAAGATAGGTCTGATACGACCCGGATGTCTTTAAATATAAACCCAAATATATTTGAAGCACAAATTAAAACGCTTCACGATAATAATTTCACTTTTATGACCGCAAGTGAATTGGCCGAAGCTTTGGATGGTAAAAGAAAATTACCCAAAAAACCAGTTCTTATTACAATTGATGATGGACATTGGGATGTGGATACGGTAATTCTCCCGATTCTTCGCAAGTATAATGCCCGCGCAACTGCTTATATACCCTCAGGTTTTGTGGACAATGACTCGGACTTTTTAACAAAAAAACAGCTAAAAGATTTGGTTGACAGCGGTTTGGTAGAAATCGGCGCACATACAGTTCACCATATTTCTTTAAAAGGCAAATTATCTCCAATTGTTGATTATGAAGTTATACAAAGCAAAAAAGATTTAGAACAAGATTACGCAGTAAGGGTAACCTCTTTTGCTTATCCAGACGGCGCATTTGATGAAAAGGCCATGAACGCTGTTGAAAAAGCAGGATTTACATCAGCTGTCTCTACGATACCGGGAATTCAGCAGGGAATACAAAATAAATACTTTTTATTCCGTTTAAGGCCAGGGTACAGAACCGGTCAGGATCTTATTAATTATTTTAATCAAACCAGCTTCAAAAATTGGTAAAACATATCCTATAGCATTGACTTTTTGCCTCAGTTCTGCTATAATTCAAAGCCTTATGAGTAAATTAACTGATAGTTTTGGAGCTCTTTTTTGGCTTGCGCTTTGTATTGGTGTGGCCTTAACGCTTTTAGCTACAGCTATTATTTATAAAACCGTATTATTTATTAAACCAGACTTAAACTTTAAAGGATTTGAAGTCCCAAACTTTCGTTTTTAAGTGAAAGAAAAAAGCTGGCTTGGAAGATCAACCTTTGAGCCTATAAATTTTATTCCCTCTTGTTCCAATAATTGTTTTTGAATTCCCAAGCCGCCAAAAGCATATCCTTTTGCTAATTCCCCATACTTATTCACAACTCTATGGCATGGAACTGAGTCCGGGTTTTTGTTGACGTGAAGGGCATAACCAACAACGCGTGGGTTTGAAATTCCCAGTTTTTTTGCAACAATTCCATACGTAGTTACTTTTCCCCTCGGAATTTTGGCTACAATTTTATAAACTTTGTCAAAAGTATTCATCTTAAAAATATTAAATAAAATACCACAGATGCAATTATTCTGTAAACCCCAAAAGCTATAAAACTATGTTTTTGAAGATATTTTATTAACCATTTTACAGAAAGGTAAGCAAAAATGAATGATGCGATAAAACCTATTATTAAGGTTATAAGTTCGCTAGAGGAAAAAGAGAGTTTTGTTTCAAAAATATCAAGAGCCGATGCGCCAGCGATTGTAGGAACTGCAAGAATAAAGGAAAATTCCGCTGCAGTTTTTCTGTCTATCCCTACAATGAGAGCTCCTAAAATAGTGGATCCGGCGCGTGATACCCCGGGAATTATTGAAACTGATTGAAAAAGACCAATTATAAATGCATTTTTATTGCTAATCTTTTCAATACTTGTTGGAACTATATCTTTTTTCCTATGCCAAATCTCGATTAATATAAAAGCAATTCCTCCTAAAAGCATGGCTATAACAGTAATCCAGCTGTTTCCGATAAGAATATCTTTTATGAATTTATAAAGAATAAAACCTACTGTTGCGGAAGGGATAAATGCCAGAAATATTTGGAGCCAAACCTTTTTGTCTAATAATTTTTTATAATAAAGAATAACTACTGCTAAAATTGCCCCAAGCTGAATAATAATTTCAAAACTTTTAACAAATTCAGTTTGAATAACTCCCAGTATCTGAGAAACCAAAACAAGATGTCCTGTTGAGGAAACCGGTAAAAATTCGCTAACACCTTCCGTAAAAGAAAGAAT
>JBBTWB010000045.1:0-5016 GCA_038078635.1 Patescibacteria group bacterium
GTAGTAGTTTTCACGGTACACTACCTGGATGGGCTTGACTTTTCAACCTAAACGATCAAATACTAGTTTATGACTTCTCCTCCAGATTCTGATCCATCAATGCGAGGTTCGGATTATTACGGAGATACATCTCAAATTCCGTTTGGCGATATTGTTGATCTTACAGATGATATATGGATTAGGCCTGATCAATCAATGGAATATCCTAGTTCAATAAGCTCAGGAGAAATTCCTCAATTTGATTCTGATCCCGAAGTTGTTGTTCCAGGAAGAGAGCCTCTCGTGGATTAATTTTGATTGACTTTTGGTGACTATTTTTCTATCATTACTTCACCATGAAACTTGCCTCTATTTTTAATTTGCTTCCGGAAAATTTGGCTTATGCACACTGTGATATTCCCTGCGGGATTTATGATCCTCATAATGCCCAAATGGCAGCGCATACTGTAATCAGAATGAATCAACTGATTGAAGAGGTTTCGGCAAGTAGCAAAGAGCCTCCGTTTGAAGAGAGGAAAAAAATTATATCTCAAGTGTCAAGACTGACACACGTTAAAGAAGAACATGGACATTTGGTGGAAGATGAATTGGGGACTTTACAAAACGACTACTTTAAAGATGAACATTATAAAAAGTTTGGAAATCTTAGAGAACTTTTAGAAAAGGGAACGAAACTTTCTATTAAGGTGAGACAAAATATTGATATGGAAGCTGCAGAAGAATTACTGGAAACAGTTATGCAAATTGCTGAAATATTTTATAAGAGTAAAGGTTTGGAATCTGCCCGGGTTAAGGCTCCTTTTCCCACCGGACTTGATATTGTTGTTCAACGCTAATGCTTCTAAGTCGATTTAAAATCATGGGGCACTCTATGAGTCCAACTTTTTCCGAAGAAGATAGTGTTTTGGTAAGCTCTATTCCTTTTTTGTTTGTCAAGCCAAAGATAGGAGACGTTGTGGTTTTTGAGAAATATAACAGAATGTATATAAAAAGAATTGATAAAATTGAAAAAGATAAATATTTTCTGGCGGGAGATAATAAAAAAGACAGTTTTGACAGCAGACGTTTTGGATCAGTGCTTCGAAATCAAATCAAAGGTAAAGTTCTATTTAGAGATTAACTACTAATATACATGTATATTAGTAGTTGACAATATGGATCTGTTAAGCATTGGAGCTCTTATTATCGCTTTGGTTTTATTGATTCCACTTTCGTGGATTTGGCCCCCGGACTCGCCTTGGGCACCTTGGTGGAGAACTAGCAAGGAAGTAGCTCGTATAGCATTTAAAATGGCAAATCTGTCCAATAAAGACATTGTTTATGAGTTAGGCTCCGGAGAAGCAACAGCATTAATGGTAGCAGCAAAAGAGTTTGGTGCAAAAGGAGTAGGGATTGAAATCGACCCAATTCGAGCATTTATCTCAAGTATGGTACTACGTAGTAACGGACTTTCGAACAAAATTACAATAAAAAGGAATAATTTTTTTGACGAGGATATTTCTGAGGCAACAGTTGTCTTTATTTATCTGGTTCCAAAAACCTTGAACCGTTTAATTCCAAAATTTAAAAAAGAGCTTAAAAAAGGAACACCCATTATTTCATACAAATATGAAATGAATTTACCTTTAAGGAAGTTTGACAAGGAAAATGAGCTGCGGCTTTATGTCATCTAGACTTTTTAGTTTTAAGATATGCCCAGCGGACTTTGTCAGCAACTGTTAATAATCTATAGTTCAATGGATTAATCACAAGATCATAACTTCCAATAAACTCAGTCAAAGTTGCACCATACCCCTCTTTAAATCTGTGGAATCCATAGTAAGGATCATTGGGTTTTGGATCCGGCGTATTTGCGGCGCCCCACATGTCAAATTTTTTAAGCCCCAGACTTTTACCAAATTTTATTGCTTCCCACATGGCAAGTGAGGACGCCATAACTTCGCGGTTTTCATCGCTTGATGCGCCGTAAGGATAATACAAAGTGTCTTTAAAAGTAAAAAGAATAAATGTGACCAGGGTTTTTCTATTATAAACCCCCTTTAATAGATGAGCTTGAAGCTTGTTTGGATCAAAAGTTTGGTCAGTCCTTAAACTTTCCCACATAAGTCTATGATATTTTTCACCGTGAGCATAAAATTTTTGTCTTTTTGTAGTTTCCCTGGTTAATCTTAAATATTCCTCAAACGCTTTATCTGAGTTATCAACACTAACTTCAACTCCTTTTTTTTCTGAAAGACGGACATTATATCTGGTTTTTTGATGCATGTTTTTTAGTAGTTCTTCATCATCTTTTGTCAAATCCAGAATAAAGGTATATTTTGTAAAAAGTGGATGGAAGGAAGGACGAAGATTGATGATTGAAGATTGATGATTGAAGACTGCGTTTGGTTCGAGTTGAATAAAACTGAGACCTTTTTGTTTGCCTACCTCATGGAGTTCATCTAGAAGTTCTTTTGAAGGAATTTCGCCTTTCGGAAAATAGCCGATGATGTATGGAAAATTTGGAGTTTTATGAAGAGTTATTTGATATGGATTTATGATGGAGTTTATGTTTATTATTCCTTTTCTTACAACATCAACTCCTGTTTTTTTTCTAAACTCCCCCCACTCGAAAGATTGCAGCGGGTGATTGACTGATAAATTATATATTATTGATTTATCCTGGCCTATGTCATCGAAGTTCATAAATATTCCGGAACGTCTCCAGTCTGATAGATGCTATTTGTAATAATTGTATCTTTTGGAAGATCCAAAATAAAGCGGGAGAGAGTATTGTTAGATGTTTGTCCATAAATAAGACGCCTTTTTGAGTAGGTCATAAAAAGTCTATTTTTCGCCCGCGTTATTCCAACATAGCAAAGTCTTCTTTCTTCTTCTAATTCACTTCTTTCCATTAATGACCTTGAATGCGGAAAGATTCCTTCTTCCATTCCAATCATAAAGACGTATGGGAATTCCAATCCCTTTGCTGCATGGAGAGTCATAAGAGTTACTGCATTTATTTTTTCTCCGCTTATAGGATTTTGCGGAAGTTGTTCTTGTTCAACCAGAGCAACGTTTTCCAGAAAACTTGAAAGAGCAGGAAATTCTATTGCAACAGATCTTAATTCTTTAATGTTTTCAAGACGGGTTATATCTTCTTCATCTTTTGGATCATATAAGGATAAATACTCTGTTGCCTCTAAAACTTTATCCAAAATATCAATCGTGTTCGAGTTTTTATCAAGAGTTTCTACGAAATCCATAAATTTCTTAAGTCTTCCTTTTCCTAATTTTTCAATTCTTCTAAAAGAGACATTATCTTTTTCGTTATCAATAGTTCTGAGATATGCCAAGATATCTTTTACTTCACGTCTTTCATAAAATCTTGTTCCACCGACTAAAACATAAGGAACCCCGTGATGAAGGAAAACCTCTTCAACTACACGGGACTGAGCGTTAGTTCTATATAAAACCGCAACGTCTTTTGGGTCTAATCCCAAATTTATTAGCTCTGCAATTATATATTCTGCCTCATTATGTTCTGTACTTGCTTCATAAAGCATAATTTTTTCACCTATTTGATTTTCTGTCCAGAGTTTTAATACGGGATGTGATGTATTTTTTGAAATTACGGCATAAGCACTATCAAGAATTGTTTGAGTCGATCTATAGTTTTGGGAAAGATGAAATGTTTTAGTATTTTTAAAGTCATTTTTAAAAGTAACTAAATTTTGAAAATTTGCACCTCTGAAACTATAAATACTTTGGGAAAAATCTCCAACTACGCAAATATTTTGATATTTCTTTGAAAGAAGCTTGGTTAATATATATTGAGCTTGATTAGTATCCTGGTATTCATCAACTAAGATATATTGAAATTTATTTTGATATTTTTCTAAAATCTCCGGATTTTTTTGGAAAAGCTCTATTGTTTTTGAAATTAAATCATCAAAATCAACTGCATTATTTTCCTTTAAAACCCTTTGATAAACGGGATATATCTTAGCTACATTTTCCTGGAAGAAACCCCTTGCCATATTTAGATATTCAAGATCTGTTATCAATTGGTTTTTTGCTTGGGAAATGGTTGATAAAATAGAATGAGGTTTGAAATCCTTAATTGAGATATTTGCTCTTTTCATCGCTTCTTTTATAGCGTCTATGCTATCCTGCGTGTCATATATGGTAAATTTTTCAGAAAAACCGACATATTTGCCGTCAATTCTTAAAATTCTTGAACAAATAGAGTGAAAAGTGCCAATTGTTGGTTTATCTCTGTGCATTGAGAGCTTGGCTATTCTCTCTTTCATCTCATTAGCAGCTTTATTAGTAAAAGTTACCATCAGAATATTTCCAGGATCGACACCCTTTTCTTTTATAAGATAGATTACTTTATAAGTTAAAACCCTGGTTTTCCCGCTTCCTGCTCCGGCCAAAATAATCATTGGTCCGGTAGTATTTAGCACAGCATCTTGTTGTTCTTGATTTAGATCCTTGAGAATAGCATTAACCATACTTTATAATGAAAACTAACCCATTGTATCACATGAAAAAGACCATAATTGCTGCTAACTGGAAGTCAAATAAAACAAAAAATGAGGCTAAAATTTGGCTTAATGAGACCGCTTTAGGAAATTTTCCAGAACATTTTGAGATAGTTATTTTTCCGTCCTTTACCCTTCTTGACTATATAAGTGGTTTTGTCAGGATAAATGATACGCCTTTTAAAATTGGCGCTCAGGATATTTCTCCTTTTGATTCCGGACCTTATACCGGAGAAATTTCAGGAAAGCTGATTAAAGAATTTGCAGATTACGTTCTTATTGGGCATTCTGAACGAAGAGCCGGTTTTGGAGAATCCGATGAGATGATTAGAAAAAAAGTTGATATGGCACTTCGCGCAGGTCTCACCCCGATTGTTTGCGTCTCTAATATATCCCAGCTAGACGGTTTGGAATCTAAAGAAGGATTAGTCATAGCTTACGAACCATTGGGGGCAATAAGCACCAGTGGGCCAAATGCGCAGCCGGAAAA
>JBBTWB010000046.1:0-3041 GCA_038078635.1 Patescibacteria group bacterium
AACTACTGCGTTATCATATGGCTCTCCGGAACGCGCATCAAAAAGTTTTGCTTTTCCGTTTTCGGGAAGTCCTGCAAATTTAAGCTCATTTACAATCCTTTCTTCATCAACTTTTTCAAATACCGGAGTCCCCACTTTTTTACCTTGTTTTAAAGCTGCCCAACCTAAATGAGCTTCTAAAAGCTGTCCTAAATTCATTCTCGCCAGCACTGAAATTGGAGAAATAATAATATCAACCGGTGTTCCATCCTCAAGATAAGGCATATCAACTGCGGGCACAATCTTTGAAATAACTCCTTTGTTTCCGTGCCGTCCAGCCAATTTATCCCCAACTACAACATGCCTAAACTGTGCAACTTCAACTAATATTTTCCTAAGGCATCCCGGTTCTAATTCGTCTCCTTTTTTGCGGTCTAAAACCTGAACCGAAATTACTGTTCCGCGCTCTCCGTTTGGCATTCTGAGAGATGTGTCGCGAACTTCTCTTGCCTGCTCGCCAAAAATGGCTCGAAGTAATCTTTCTTCTGCTGTTAGCTCTGTTTCGCCTTTTGGAGCAATTTTTCCAACCAATATATCTCCGGGTCCTACTTCTGAAGAAACAACCACAACTCCGTCTTCGTCAAGATTTAAAAGCTGATCTTCTCCTACGTTTGGGATATCTCTAGTTGTTTCTTCCGGTCCTAATTTGGTTTCAACAACTGCGGCCTCATATCTTTCAATATGAATTGAAGAAAGTATGTCCTCTTTAACCATTCTGTCTGAAATAACAATAGCGTCTTCATAACCCAATCCGTCATATGAAGCATATGCAATTAACAAATTCTGGCCGAGGGCTAATTCTCCGTTTTGTGAAGAAGGTCCGTCAATTAATAACTCTCCCTTTTTAACTTTTTGGCCGCTCACAACCATAGCTCTTTGCGTATAAGCCGTTGCCTGAGAAGTTCTTTGAAAAGAATCAATTTTATATGTAATTTCTCCCGTTGCTTTACTTTTGAAAGTTATTTTTTCTCCGTCTGCATATGTAACTTCTCCGTCACTTGGAGCTTTTATAACTCTCCCCATAACTTCGGAAACAACTGCCTCCATCCCTGTTCCGACAATTGGTGAATGAGGCTTGACTAAAGGTACGGCTTGACTCTGCATGTGTGTTCCCATGAGAGCTCTATTTGCTTCATCATGTGAGACAAAAGGAATAAGAGATGCTGCTGTTCCTACAACCTGGCGCGGAACAACGTCAATATATTCAATTTTTTCTTTATCAGCCTCTATAAATTCTCCCTTATATCTGACAGGAACCCTATCTATGGTAATTGACTGATCATTATTTAATACTCCTGAGTGAGTAATATAGTGCTCTCTCTCATCATCTGCAGCCACGTAAACGATTTCATTTGTGGCTTTAGTCATTGATTTGCTTCCTTTTTTTATATGCTCAACTTTTCTATACGGAGTTTCCAAAAATCCATACTGATTAACTTTAGAATAAAGAGCTAAATATGTAACAAGACCGATATTAGGCCCTTCAGGACTTCTAATCGGACAAATTCTTCCGTATTGTGAACTATTGATATCCCGGATTGAGAAAGCTGCACGCTCCCTTGAAATTCCGCCGGTTCCCATAACGGTCAGGCGGTTTAGGTTATCGATTTCTGAAAGCGGGTTTGTTTGGTCTAAGATTGTGGAGAGCTGAGAGGTTCTGAAGAATTCATTAATCGAGGCCATAATCGGTCTGGCATTAATGAGTCCTGCAATAGTAACCGGTACTTCAGGTGTAATGAGAGACATTCTTTCTTTAATTGATCGCTCGAGCCTTAAAACTCCGACTCTAAATGCAGTTGTAGCAACTAATTCTCCTACACGTCTGATTCTTCTGTTTGCTAAGGAATCAATATCATCAACTCCGTCTTTTCCTTGGGATAGCTCTATAAGATATGAAATTGTAGCTAAGATATCATCAATTGTTAAAACTCTTTCCTCGGTAGGTTTAAATCCCGGAACGTCTTTTAATTTTCTATTCATCTTGTACCGTCCTACGTCCCCAAGATCATATCTTCTGTTGTTGAAAAACATTCCGAAGAAGTTTTCTTTAACCTTATCAATTACAACAGGTTCTCCTGGATGCATTTTCTTGAAAATTTCAATTAAAGCTTCATTTTGTGAAACTGTTTCGTCTTTTTGGATTGTATTACTTATATATTTTGATTTACCGTCAGCTTCAACTTCTGAGAACTTTTGTCTTATTAAATCATTATCTGAAACTCCGATTGCTCTTAAAAATGCTGTAGCCAGGAATTTTCTTCTTCTGTCAATTTTAACTGTGATTGTTTCATATCTGGTAGTTGTAAATTCAAGCCATGATCCGTGAACAGGTCTGATTTCTGCGGTATATAAGGTTTGTCCTGTCACTACATCCTGTGTAGCAGTAAAAAAGACCCCGGGGGATCTTACTAATTGGTTAACGATTGCACGTTCAATTCCGTTAACAATAAATGTTCCGCGCTCGGTCATTTGAGGAATATCACCTAAAAATACTTCTTGGTCTATTTCTGCTTCGGTTTTTTTATTGAGGAGGGTTGCTTTTACGTAGAGGGGTGCATCAAAAGTGAGGCCTTTGTACAAACAGAGGGTTGGCTCGTTTGTAGCCTTTCCGATTCTATAATCCTTAAGAGTGAGAGTCCAGTTTTTTCCTGTAAAATCATCAACGGGAGAAATTTCCTGCAGAACTTCACCAATTCCTTTTTCCTCAAACCATCTGTATGATTCTTTTTGAACGGTTAAAAGATCTAGTTCTGGAAGTACCGGAAAATGTTTCCCCCAATTTTCTCTTTGCTTATTAGTGTTATCCTTATTGTCTTTTGAATCAGATTTAGGCATTTGCAAAAATACTAGCGGGCAGTTTCTAAATTAACAAAAAATGCACACAGGTGCATGACCCTTTAAAAGGTACTTTTGTCTTAGAGTAAATACATTTATACCAAAAAAATTATAGGCCGTCAATAGGCAAGTTAATTCTCTAACTATTTCTATTGCATTTGTTCATC
>JBBTWB010000047.1:0-6223 GCA_038078635.1 Patescibacteria group bacterium
GTCTCCTTGATAGTTAATTCTTTGTTGAAATTTGTGCATCGATAATCTAGGAGCTGAACAAAGCGGAGTGAGCCGTCAGGGATTCGAACCCTGGACCAAGAGCTTAAAAGGCTCCTGCTCTACCACTGAGCTAACGGCCCTCGTCGAATCACAATTTTCCGCCTTCATCCCGATTTAATCGGGACTTCAGCCTATCATTGGATTTGAGACGATTAGATTATATCAGCACGCACGGATCTTGACAAGCGTAACAACAATGGAATATATTGCCCTTAAGACAAGATTGGTCCGCCAATTCTTGCTTTTCGCCTTACCTACTATTCGTAGCGCGGCAAAAAGAGCGAATTATGGCGGATGAAGAAAGGAGGTGATTAATTTGCTAGAAGAAACAAGAGACACCTTAGTTAACTCTCTTAACGCCAATGCTCAAGCGGTTGTGGATTTTGTGCCCCGCCTTATTGCAGGACTTCTAATTCTCTTAATAGGTATTGTAATCAGTTCTATTATAAAACAGGTAATTTTAAGCGCTTCAAGATCTTTAAGAGTTGATTTATTTTTACAAAAATATGGAGTTCCGGAATTAAGGGCCAACTACACATGGACTAATATCCTGGCAGAAATAGCTAGATGGTTTGTAATCATTGTTTTTTTAATTCCAACAGCAGATGTTTGGGGATTACCAAGAATCGGAACTTTGCTTAATGAAATTTTACTTTATCTTCCAAACGTTTTCGTAGCTGTAGTGATAGGACTTGTAGGTTTTGTTTTTGCAAGACTCGCTCATGATGTAATTCTGGCCGGAGTAAAAGGAATTTCAAGAGACTCAGCCAACATGATGGCAAGTGCCACTCAATGGATAATAAACGTATTTGTTGTCTTAGCTGCTCTAAATCAGCTTGGAGTTGCGTCGGATCTTATAAGAATTTTATTTACCGGAATTGTAGCCATGGTGGCTTTGGCCGGGGGAATAGCTTTTGGATTAGGAGGTCAGAAAAATGCCTCAGATATTCTTAATGCTATCCGGAAAAGTATAAAATAGCCTGCCTGCCGGCAAAGCAGGTTTGTTTTAGGCTTCAGTTTTGGGTATAATAGCGGATGTTAGCCGCGGTCGTCTAGTGGCCTAGGACATCTGGTTTTCAGCCAGAGAATCAGGGGTTCGACTCCCCTCCGCGGTACAAAAGTTTAAACGGATTCTCCTTTGTAATAATAATTATATGGTTGAACGAAATGAAGCAGAACAGCCTGTTTTTTCAACTTATATTCAAACAAATCTTGACCTGGCAATGCGTGACGGTAATCTAGGTTCTTTGGAACAACTTTCTCATATGACAGACCGTGAAATAAATTGGAATGTTAGAGGAAATGGTAGATGGCAAGGATTAGGTCCTAAGTCAATAGCAAAAATAAGGGAAGTTTACCCAATGCAGGAAGGTTAAGCTATTCTCCTTGGGGCTCCGGAGGGAGGAATTCTTCTCCACCGCTGTTTTCCTGTTTTTTGTAATCACCTTTGAGCCACTCAACGTATGTACATCCTGTAGCTCTCCTCTCTGCGCTATCCCAGCCTGCAGTTGAGCATTTTTTCATCCTTTTCCCTGCATTTGTAGTAAAAAGAACAAGTGGTTTTCCGCACTCAGGACAATCTTCGTCAAGTTTTTCAGTAGTGCCGTTAATCCATTCCACGTAATCACAACCTGAGGCCTTTTTGGTCTCTTTATCCCAGACATTTGTTGAGCATTTTTTCATTTTCTTGCCAAATCTGGTGGTTTGGAGTATTAGGGGAGAGCCACACTTAGGACATTTTTCATCCAGCGTTTCTGGTTTAACTTCCATCCATAAGACATAATCACACCCTTCATTTTGCCTTGTTTCTGCATTCCAGCTGCCTTTTGAGCATCTTTGTAGCTGCCTCCCTGTGGCTGTAGTGGTTACTTCGCTTAGCGGAGAACCGCATTTTGGACAAATATCATCTGCCATAAAAATTAAACATACCATTTTTTATGAAAGCATGGAAGTGGGCAATATTTGGATAATTTTTTATTTTGCTATGTTTTGATCGCATTTGTCCTATTGACTTAGGCATTATCCGGTTGTATCATATTTTTTACCTCAAATACGCAAGTATTGAAAGGCAGGACCTTCCGCAAGGAAGGAACCCCGAAAAAGCCCCGCAAGGGGTTTTTTTGTGCCTTCGACTTGAAAGCCTCAGTCTAAAGACTAAAAACTGGCTTCAAATACCCATTTCAGCTATAATTGTAATCCATGAAATGCATAATTCATTGTTTCATTGTTTCATTGCTCGCTATTGTTTTATTGTCAAGTGCTGGGCAAGCATTTGCGGTTTATGATCCCCTATCTGTTCCGAACAATAAGATTGGTATTCACATCCTATTTCCTGATGAGATTAACAAGGCAAAAGATCTGGTAAATTCAAATAACGGAAGCTGGGGCTATGTCACTATCCCTATTCAGGCCGGTGATAAAGATATTAAAAAATGGCAGAGCTTTATGGACGAGAGTAAGAAGTACCGCTTGATTCCAATAATAAGGCTTGCAACCGAGGGAGATTACTTCGATAAAACTACGTGGAGAAAGCCAAAAGACAGTGATGTAATAGATTTTGCAAATTTTCTTGATTCTCTAAATTGGCCGGTGAAAAACAGATATATTATCGTCTTTAACGAGGTTAATAGATCTGATGAGTGGCAGGGAAAAGCAGATCCTAAAGAATACGCAGAAATTCTTTCCTACGCAGTAACTGTTTTTAAATCCAAAAATCAGGATTATTTTATTATATCTTCAGGTCTTGACAACGGAGCATCAACTAGAAACGGTACTTACAATGAATATGACTACTTAAGTCTTATGAATGACGCTGTTCCCGGAATTTTTAACCAGATTGATGGATTTTCCAGTCATTCTTACCCAAACGCGGGCTTTATACAACCTCCAAGCGTTAAAACTCCGCATAGTATTACAAGCTTTATATATGAGAGCCAGCTGGTGAATAACTATTCGAATAAAACTTTACCGGTTTTTATAACTGAGACCGGCTGGGATCAGTCAAAAGTTGCTGAGTCAACTGTGGCAACATACTATAAAGATGCACTGGAAAATGTTTGGAATGATCCGAATATTATTGCAATTACACCATTTTTATTAAAATCCGGACCCGGTCCTTTTGAAAAGTTTTCATTTATTAAAAATAACGGAGATAAAAGTGAGATATTTAAAACTTTTGAATCATTTCCTAAAATCAAAGGAAAACCTTTTATTAATCCGGCAAAGAAAGTTTTGGGAGATACAGAACCAAAAGATTTACCGGTTAAAAATTTCTCAGGAGAGATTAATAATGACGGAAAGCATTTGAAATCTTTTATTAAGTGGATGTTTTTCAGGTTTTAGTCTGTGTTATAATAATTTTCTTAAATACTTCAATGTACTCCCTGGATATAGAAAAAATTAAATTTGAAAGTATAACTCACGGCCAACTTCGCGTTGACCTGGTTATTGGAATTATTAAAGAATTCCTCGAAGAATTTCCTAATGCAGAATATAGCCTTGTGATCGGCACCGATTCTCATGAGATCACAGGCTCAACTTTTAAGAATAGGGATATCAGTCTTGTTACAGCTATCCTTGTTCACAGACGCGGTTTTGGCGGCAGATATTTCTGGAATAAACAGCGTGCAAATAATATCCATTCTTTAAGGGAAAAAATCTATGCCGAGACTTTAATGTCTCTGGACTTTGCACGGGAATTTGTTCCTCTACTTAAAAAAAAGCTCAACGGAGACTCCCCCAGCTATAATTTAGAGATTCATATTGATGTGGGAGAGCATGGAGACAGCCGGGATATGATAAAAGAAGTGGTAGGAATGGTTACGGGAAATGGTTTTGTTGCAAAAACCAAGCCTGAAGCATACGGAGCAAGTTATGTGGCGGATAAGCACACCTAACTCGCCTGATGGCGAGTAATTTCAAATCGCAAATGTCAAATATCAAATCAACAAAATTGGAGTGGGAGCATGCAACTGATGTAAAAAGAGATATAGTCAGGATAATTGAAGTTCTTAAGATGGATCACGTAAAGCCAACTCGGGTTTTTTGCTATAGAACTGACGGTAGTAAAGCCAGAGCTTACGCCAGAACATGGATGATGCCAAAGATTTTTCAGGATGCGCTAGATATTCCTCCGGCGTACGTAATTGAGGTTATTTCCAAATACTACGATAAATTATCAAGTGACGAAAAAACCAAAGTCTTAATTCATGAACTCCTGCATATTCCTAAAAATTTTTCAGGAGCTCTACTTTCACATAGAGGCAGAACCAGACATATAGGACATGACGCAAACTCACTTTTTAAAGAGTACAAAAAACGTGTCAAGGTCCGACCTTGACACGTGCGTAACCAAGGTCCGACCTTTAATTTATGGTAACAATAATTCACGGCAATGATCCGGTGACCTCCAGAAAATTTTTTTTAGATCAGAAAGATAAAGATTCAGTTACCTTTGATGCTGAAGCACTTGAATTATCAGAGCTTGAGCTTTCTCTTCAGGGGTCGGGACTATTTGGATCCACCAAGAAAGTATTTATTGAAAATTTATTCACCAGAAAAGGCAGTAAAAACATTGAAACTATTGCAAAGTATTTAGAAAGCACAATTGATAGCCCAGTTTACATCTGGGCAGATAAAGAACTTCCCGCTAAATCTATCTCTCCTTTTAAAAAGCCGGAAATTCAAAATTTTAAAATTCCTTCAAGCATTTTCAGTTTTTTAGATGGACTCAGGCCAAATAGTCAACAAAATTTAGCCAGCTTTCATACTGCGCTCTCCGGAACAGAGCCAGAAATAATATTTTTTATGATGATAAGGCAGTTTAGGTTACTTCTTGGTATTGGAAATGAGTCAAACAATAATATTGACGAAATAAAACGTCTTGCGCCGTGGCAAAAGGGAAAATTACTGCGTCAAGCTTCCCTATTCGGAACAAATAAGCTTAAGGAGATTTATGGTTTGATCTATAAAATTGATAAATCTCAGAAAACCGGGGCATCTAATTTAACTCTTACCCAGGACATTGACATTCTTCTGCTTGAAATATAAGATTAAACTTAATTCTTAATTCAAAATTCTTAATTCTTATTTATGGTTATAGTACCTTCAATTTTTAAGTCATACGATATCCGTGCAATTTACCCCACACAGCTTGACGAAGAAGGAATCTCCCTGATTACAAAAGCTATTTATAAATTTTTTACAGAGAAAATAAGTAACGAAAAGCAACTCAGCGTTTTACTTTCATACGACATGCGACTGTCAGGTCCGCAGCTTTATGAAGCGGTAAAGCAAGTCCTAATCAGCTTGGGAACAAGGGTAATTGACATTGGTAAATCCTCTACCCCTACGTTTTATTTTGCAGTTTCGCATTACAATTATGATTGCGGAATTCAAGTTACAGCTTCTCATAATCCTCCTGAATACAACGGCTTAAAATTTGTAATTAATACTTCAAAGGGCTTACTCAAGATCGGTAAATCAACCGGAATGGAGGAAATTAAGCAAGCTGCTCTTTCCGGAAAAGTTGACTATACTCCAAAATTTGAAGGTTTCATTGAAGCAAAGACCGGAGTTTTAGAAGATGAAGTAGAAAACGCCCTTATGATATTTAATAATCCTACTGTTAATAAATATAAAATTGTAGCGGATCCTGCAAATGCAATGGGAGGAACCTATATTGAAGCATTATTCAAAAAAATCCCAGCAGAACTTATAAAAATGAACTTCGAACTTGACGGATCATTCCCTGCTCATCAGCCTGACCCTCTTAATTTTGATAATTTAAAAGACCTGCAGAAAAAAGTATTGGAAGAGCATGCTGACTTCGGTTTAGCACCTGACGGGGATGGAGACAGACTTTATTTTGTAGATGAATCAGGAGAAATTGTTCCTGCAACCATGATCACAAGTTTGATTGCCCGCGAAATGCTTCAAGAGCACAAAGGCGCAACAATCCTTTTTGATATCCGCTACATATTAGGCTCCAGAAAAATAGTTGAGGAATTTGGAGGAAAATATGAAATTACAAAAGTCGGTCATGCATTTATAACTGAAGCTCTAACTAAAACAGGCGGCATTTTTGCAGGAGAATCCTCAGGCCATTTTTATTATCAGGCAACAGGGAATGCAGAATCTCAAGTGGCAACAATTGTTGCAGTCT
>JBBTWB010000048.1:0-6604 GCA_038078635.1 Patescibacteria group bacterium
ACTGAATGCAAAAATAATAAAAATAGCTGAGTTTATTATTACCAGCGGCCATAAATTGTATGCTTGTGAATCATTCATATGTATTAATGTTTGTGTTTTCCACCTCTGCTATGTCCTCCATGCATAAATACATGCATTAATAAACAAACACCTAGCAAAGAGAAGGGCAAAAAACCAAAAAGATGAGCCCTATGTTCGGTAATCAGAAAAAACCCGGCAATTCCTAAAAATACAATAAGCGATATCTTTATTTTATTATCCATAATAAATCCTTTATGATTGAGCCCAAAGATTGCCCATCAAGCAGTTTGATAAGCAATCCTAAGATTCACTTAGCTAGCTTGTTATAGAGATAACCGCCTGCAAAAAATATTACCCAAATATAAACAACGAAACTAACTACTCCAAATATAAATGTCGTAAGCGGCATCTGCGTTGTTGCTCGAACAGCTTCAAGATTTAGTGCATGAAACCAGCTATTAGCAATTCCAAGTAATAAGTCTGGTGCTATATAAGCAAGCAATCCACAAATCGCAAAAGCTACTCCTCCAACTCCGGCCGCTGCATTTGCTAGCGCAATTGGTTTTACCATTACTTTCACCTCCTCTCTAAGATAGATTTAATATCCCCAACTTTCCTGCCACGCTCTCATCATATCAATTTCTTTAGTTTGAGCTGAAATAATGTCATCGGCAAGATTTTTGACCTCATCATGCTTTGAGTTTTTTTCTGCAAGCTCTGCCATGTCAATTGCGCCCTGGTGATGATCAATCATTTCCGAGATGAACACCTTATCAAAATCATCTCCTGTTTTTCCTTTTAAAGAATCAACTATTCCATCCATCGTCATGCTTTCATCGTCCATCATTTGATCGTGCATTTGATTCATGCCTTGTGAAACAGACTGCTCATTACTTACCTGATGCATGCCCATCATCCTCATCATGCTGGAGTTATTAGAATTTACTGCATTGTTTGCGAATATTAGAACCAACAAAGCTCCTCCAATTAGTCCAATTATTCCGTATAAATATTCTGTCTTCATTTTTTCACCTCCCTCCGGGCCTGAGACCTTTACAAACCTCTTAATGAACGCAGTGAGTTCTAGAGTTTGTTAAGTCTCTCAACAAATGCTCCGTAAGTCGCGTCAAACGCGATCGAACGGTAGATTGTGTGGGACAATCTTTCGATCTCTTTTTACTGCGCATACATTTCTTTATTTATATCAAAGGCTATCTTACAGTTCTCTGAGCAAAAGTAATAGAGTTTTTCTTTGTAAACGGATGAAAATGCTGTCTTCTTTTTATCAACAGACATATTACATACTGGGTCTTTAACTTTTCCTTCGTTTTTAAATAAATTGAACACAATTATTTCAACTTTTCAAGAGCTGTCTTTAGTTCATCATTCCTGACTCCCATTTCGGGGTCATCTTTAACAAATCGAACAATTCCTTCTTTATCAACGATAAGATACGTGTGTCCCGGAAACTGCCCTTTATGCATAGACGAGGATAAGGAAAGAACCCCATACTCACTGGATACTATACGATTAGTATCGAAAAGGACTATAGCACGGGATAACTCAGGCATTTTCTCAACAGCTTCCTTCCAATCTTCTTTTCTGTCAACAGCAATACTCAAAGTTACCGTATCGCTATTATTAAACGCACTGTCTTTTGAGAATGCAGCCATTTGATTCCAACAAGACGGATAACACATAAGCCCTTCTGTAAAGAAAAGAACAACTTTCTTGCCCCTCAATTCTTTTAAATTAATTTGTTTTCCGTCATAACTTTCAAGTGTAAAATCAGGCGCTTTTTTGCCAACAAGTGTTTGGAATCTTTCATTATTTGGCGTTTCAGATCCATGATGCTCATTCATATCAGATGATGGTATTTGAGATGTATCCGAAGAATTATTTTTACCAGAAAAAGATGTGATAAAAACTATTAATAAAACTATTGTTATCACTGCTCCAATTAGAACAACCATTTGTTTATTCATTTTTCACCTTCTTTCCGTTTTCCGTTTTTTATATTTTTAAATTGTCCAAGCGCAATCTTAGTAATCAAAATAAATATACCCACAAAAATTAAGGCCCACAGTTGTTCAGGAATTACCTTCGTATATTGTCCGATGAGTTGAATAAATCTCGTTAAATAGATATTGATGCTTACTTGATAAGATGAATGAGAAGTCAAACTATTAGTTCTTGCAAGAATTAAAATAATAATTCCGAGGATCAAAAACATGGCCCCTGAGAAAAGATTTGAAAGCGTCAGTCTAATTTGTTTATCGAATAATTTATAACTCATACTTCTTCTGAAAGCGAAAAATTTCTTTGTAAACTTAGCTCTATCAAGCACTAAGGCAAGAATGAAGAGTGGAACCACCATTCCCAAAACATAAGCTAATGTATATGCTCCTCCCAATAAAAATGAACCAGGTAATACGGCTAGCGTTAAAACGCCAGCTAGAACTGGAGCACAGCAAGTTGTAGCAATTCCTGAAAAAACTCCAAGAGCAAATACAGACCCCGCACTAGCTTTCTTAAGCTGCGGATGGACATTAAACGGAAGAGAAAACTGCTGCCCTAAAAGCAAAAATGCACCTAAGAATATTAAAAATATAGCACCAATTGAAAAAATAACGCTGTGATAAGTACTAAATAGTTGTGTTAAGAAAACTGCACCTAACCCAATCGGCATAAAGATAGTCAAAAGTCCTAGAAAATAAATAAATGTCATTAAAAATACTGTTGATCGGTCCTTAAAAATAGAAGCAAGATAAGTGGGCAAGAGTATTGTTATACAGCAAGGAGCAAATAAAGCTGCAATCCCTGCTGCAAAAGCTGCAATAAATGATGCGCTAACAAGAAGTTCCATAATAATTATGCTTCGCAGCTCCCTCCGCCTTCAGAGCCAAACCACTCTATGTTTCCAACTTTTTTCTGTATTGATTCTGAACCCATAGAGCTTGAAAAAGTTTTCGAAAGAATTTCTTTGGCCGAAATCTTTTCATAATCTCTGTCATTTTGTTTTAAATAATAGGCGGTGTTCAAATATGTTTCAGGAAACCAATTGATGTTAAACGCAAGAACAGTTTTATAAATTTCGTCTTTTGAGAAATCTTGCGAAGCCATAAGCTCTATCAAGCCTAAGGCAGCCATTCCGTGATTACAGTCAGGAAACATGGTCGAATTACCGCAGCAAGGTCTATAAATATTCCCCGCAATTTCTTCTACCAATTCTTGCTGTTTATCTGAAAGGTTTATATAGTAATGTCCAGAATAATGATTCATTGGGTCACCAGTTCCCAGACTCCATCCGCCGGTTGAAGCAAAATCATTCGTATCTCCCTCTGCTATCATTTCTCCTGTTTCTAAAACTTTATTTTTATTTGCAAGACCAAGCCCCCATAAAACATCCACCCAGAAATTTGAATTTTCCGAAGTTAATTCTATTTGGTTTTGGTTTCCAGAAAAATATTTTTCTAAATCTTCTGATAATTCATCAGTTCCAGTTATTGCCTGAGCAAGCTTGGTTTTATCAATAACGCCGTCCCCGACCATTTTTTCCCCCAAATCTTCCCATTTAATTTTAAAAACATATTTTTCTTTAAGAACTTGATTTTGTATATTAGCCAAATCTTTGCTATTGTCTGCAGCAACATTTACGCTATTTGTTTCTGATCTAAGAAAAATAGTCTTATCAACTAAAATACCAAATAGAAAAGAGGCAATAACTAAAAGCAATACAAGTAAATTTTTCATAGAAATTTTTTTGGGAAAAACATATTTAAGGCGTAGTTTTTTCTTTGAGACTTTCATCTCATCACAGCTCCTTTAAAAGAAAATACAGCGTATTTCCTAGGATTATTTTTGAATTTCTCAAAACATCCTGAGCCGCAGAAGTAAAATTCATTACCTTTATTTTTAAATGCAAAAGCTGAAGTTTTAGGACTGACTCTCATTCCGCAAATAGGGTCTGATGCTAAAGGAACCAAATCAGCCATTTTTTTAAACGCAATATCCGATATTTCTCCTTTATTTCTCTCTATCAATACTTCTCTGAATAGATCGCTTGCCTTAATAAAATTCTTGTGAGAGATAGAGTAATAAATCTGTTTGCCGCTACGCCTTGTTTTAACAATTCCTGCCGCTCGAAGAACTTGTAAGTGCTGGCTTAGATTTCCTTGAGGTAAATCAAGCATATCCTGGATTTCTGTTACCGGAAGCTCTTGTTCACGGATAAGCTGTATTATCTCAAGCCTTTTAGGATTTGCTAAGGCTTTAAGAAGTTTTGTATGTAACTGGAATAGCTTATAATACATATTCGATATTTCGAATATATCACTGTATGTAATATTTGTCAATATCTTTTATTTCATCCAGAAGTTATATCAGAGGACTAAAGTTTCTTATATTCGATTTTATTAATTTTACAATTTTCTCTTTGCTCTTTTGAATTTCTAATTGATTTTTTGTAGAAGGGTTCCATAATGATCAGGCTTAAATCACTAACTCTTTCTATAAATTCAAATCCATTCAGATGATCCATTTCATGTTGAATAACCCGGGCCAATATTCCATCACAACGCAGACTGAATTTATTTCCTTTTTCATCAAATGCCTCAACCTCAATAATTGCCGGTCTTACCACAGGACCAAATATCGCTCCATCATCAATATTTCCTCCTACGCTTCCACAACCCTCATATATTAAATTTTCCTTTTTTGATTTAAATATAATTTTAGGGTTAATATAAATCCTAAGTTTATCTACTTTTCCGAAAGCTCTTGCTTTCGTGGTTCTTGGATGAGTAATAATAATCATATAATTTTCTCCAATTTGCGGAGACGCAATACCAATAAGCCCCGTTTTATACAGGGTATTTCTTAAGTCCTTAATTAATTGTCTAATTTTTGGAGACTTTAAGTCTTTAACAACTTTATTTGGTTTTTTGAGGTTTGGATGTCCTGCTTGAATCACTCTACGAATCATATTAAGTTCTTTTAATTTCTTTTATCAATTTGTTCATTTTCCTGTATCTTAAATATCCAAGTACTAGAATTATAGTTCCGGCAATTACGCAAATTGCTCCAAAAAGCTTTATGATGATTTCGTCAAAAAAATGAATTAGAGTTGCACCGGCTGCGATAACAGCAAGGGAAGTCCGAATATAAGCAAGCAGTGTAGATTCATTTGAAAGAACAGTTCTATCAATTGCCAAATGATCTCTTAAGATTAACTCTTCTTTTAAAAAATTCGTATAAGGGTTTTTATTAATCTTTTTCATAAATTAATTATAACAGAGGTTAGTTCTTCTTGACATGGTAATCTAATTTCATATATAAGAGAAGTATTATACATGGCAGGGAAAAAATCTTCCAAGAAATACGCGCTCCTCAGTGTTTTTGATAAAACAGGAATTATTGAATTTGCAAAAGAACTCATCAGTCTGAACTACAAAATTATTTCAACAGGAGGAACCGCAAAGGTTTTATCGGACGCTGGTCTAGAAATTATCCCAATACAAGAAATCACAGGAAATCCTGAAAGTTTTGACGGAAGAATGAAAACAATCAGTTTTCAAATAGAAAGCGGAATTCTGTTTGATAGAAAAAATAAAAAACATGTAAAAGAAGCAAAGAATTTAAAGATAAAATCAATTGATATTGTTGTTTGTAATCTTTATCCATTTGAACAAACAATTTCAAAACCAAACGTAGAAATGGACGATGCAATAGAAAATATTGATGTCGGAGGACCAACAATGATTAGAGCTGCTGCGAAAAACTTCAAGAATGTCATTGTCGTCGTCGACCCCCACGACTACCAATCCTTAAGTTCGATACTACGTAGTAGTATACTTTCGACCAATCGCTTTCGACAAAAACTTGCGGCTAAAGCTTTCCGGCATTTATCATTTTACGACGCGCAAATTGCAAAATATTTAGAACCGGACAAAAAAATGTTTGCTCAAGAATTTGCAATTCCTGCTAGAAAAGTAATTGATCTTCGATATGGAGATAATCCTCACCAAGATGCAGCGGTTTACATAGAGCCAAATACAAATTCTCCTTTATCAAAACTTCAAAAAATTACAGGAAGAGAACTTTCAGCAACAAATTTTACAGATATTGCATCAGGACTTGAATCAGTCCGTGAATTTAGCGCTCCCTCGGCAGTTGTTATAAAACACAATAGCCCTTCAGGAATTGCATTAGGAAATTCGACATCTTCTGCATTGGAAAGAGCAGTTGCTGCGGATCCTGAATCTGCTTTTGGCGGAGTAATAGTTTTAAATCAACCAATGGATTTAAAGACTGCTAAAACTTTTGCAAATTTTAAAGAAGAGAATGGAGTTTTAATAGATGTTATAGCAGTGCCTAATATTGAAAAAGAAGCAATTGAGTTTGTTAAGGGCGTCCGGAAAAGTACCGGAATTTATAAGTTTGGAAAAATCCCAAAGACAAGATCTAATAAAAAACATTTAAGATTTTTTGATGGAGGATTTGTAATGCAGGACTGGGATGATACAAAAAGTAGTTTTAAGAATTGGAAGGTGGTTACTAAAACTAAACCATCGCCAAAGCAAAT
>JBBTWB010000049.1:0-1125 GCA_038078635.1 Patescibacteria group bacterium
GCTGTTCAAAGGGTAATTCAATCAGGAATAACTTATCTTTTTGTAGCTGCAACTCTTCTCGCTCTGTTTTTCTTGATTTTTGGCGGGATTCAATGGATCATGTCCAGTGGGGAGAAGGAAAAGATTGAAGCGGCAAGAAAAAGAATTATATATGCCATACTTGGACTCCTTATTGCCTTTCTTTCTTTTTTTATAATAAACACTATTGGAACTTTCTTCAGCGTTAAACTTTTAGACACTCCAGGACTAGTCTGCAGTAACAATAATCCAAGTGGAACATGCCCCGGTATTAAAACCTGCACTTATTTTCGCGGAGATTATGTGTGTCGGTAAACAAAAATGATCAGGATAAAAAGAGCGTTGCAAACCCGTACTATATGTTTGAGTTCAAAATAGGTACTTGACCCCACACAACTTACTTTTCGCCTTACCTACTATTCGTAGCGCGGCTCAAAGAGCGTTAGTTGAGGGGTCTTCGCCCAAATTTTGGGGGCTTGACAAAGATAAAGATTCTTCATACGATTAAATCACTAATGAAAAAGTTAACTGCCCTAGGAATTTCAGGAATTACCTATCTTACTCTTGCATCCCCAGTATTTGCTGTACAGATTAAACCATGCCCGCAGCAGGGAGGTGTTACTGGAACTAATTTTAGTCTTTTGTGTAATTTATCTCTTGGGGGGAATTTAATAACTAATATAGTTACCATTTTATTCGTTGTAGCAACTTTGCTTGCCCTAGGTTTTCTTATATTCGGTGGGATCAAATGGATCCTCTCAGGCGGAGAAAAAGAAAAGATTGAAGGAGCCCGAAATACGATTGTTGCAGCATTGATTGGATTAGTTATTACTTTTCTTGCCTACTTTGTTATAAACTTAATCTTTACGCTGTTCAATTTAGGAGACATAAATGATTTAAGGGGCATCCCTTCTTTAAATCTCTTCAATTAATCTTGTTTTTTTATTTCTTCTTTGCTACGCTTTATCCAGCACCTTTTTTCTTGGGACAATGAACCAACCCATAAACTTTTTGGGTTTTTGAAAAAGTGCTGGATTTAATCAATATGAAAAAATTAGGGATACTAATTGCGCTGGTCTCTTTTTATTTTTTGCTCCCTTTACCTGT
>JBBTWB010000050.1:0-3037 GCA_038078635.1 Patescibacteria group bacterium
GGGTAAACTGCTATAATTACCCCAATTATATCCCTTGACATGTATATACGTCTTAGTGTATATTGGAATTAATTATGGATTTTAATACTTTTACTGCGCTTGCGGAGCCAAATAGATTTCAGATAATTGAACTTCTTCTTAAAGGTCCCCGGCCGGTTAATGAAATCTCTCGCCTACTTAAATTTGATCAACCAAAAACTTCCAAACATCTTCGCATTCTGGCTGATGCCGGAGTAGTTGAGGTTAAACCTATGGCTCAAAAACGTGTTTATGCTCTTTCCCCCAAGCCTTTTAAAGACATAAATCAGTGGATTGAATCTTATAGACAAATCTGGGAAAATAACTTCGACCGTTTAGACACTCTTTTGGAAGGAATGCAAGAAGCCCACGACCAAAAATAATCCTTCAACAAAATCCGGCTATTTTTCTTCTTTCTCGCTTGGATAACTCTCAAAGATAGGCGTTTCTTTTCTTTTTAAACCGGGAATCCAAACACGGTCTTCTTCAATCTCCAAATGAGGCAAGAGTTCCTTAAGCACCTTCGCATACCTCCGTGGGTTATGAATTAAATACATATCTAAATACTTATTCAATCTTACGTCATAAAGCGTAATTGTGCCAAAGTTAAGAAGTTCTCCGATAAAAGTATCAAAAACATTTATGCTTCTGACTAGATCAATCCTGTAATTTACCTGTTTTTTAAAAATTATGTCCGTTTTGTGAACTATGAATTCAGGAGTTATTTCGTAATATTCATTAAGCCATTTAAGAACCACGTAGCACCCGAGAAAAATTTTAATAATTCCGAGAGCTCCAAAAGCTGAAAGGAAAAGGGATGTATGTAAGCTTAAGTTATTTGCTAACTGTTCACCCGTTATTAGAGCAAAATAAAAACCAATAATTATTACTGCCAGAATTAAATCGATGAAAATTAATTTTGTAATAAGTATTGAAATACTCTGTCTGATATTGAGATAAGTTAGAGTTATTTGTTTATTCTCCACCATAACACTATTATACATCTCTCTTAAAATAACTTTTGATCTCTTTAATATAACTTTCTTGAACTTTTTTTGGATAGGCTGAGAGCAATGATAAATCTTTCCCGAAACTAACTCTTTCTCTATTTGTTTTATTTGCCCATTTCTCATTCAGCTTTCTCCATTTCTTATATCTTTCTTTTGAAAGATGCATTGTTTTACTACAATTCAAATTTCCACAGTGGCAAACGTGTGGACAGGGATCGCAAAATTTATCAATTGGCGGAAGTAAATACGGAATTGTCAGCTCTTCCCCTTTTAAAATTTTTCTCAGAGCAAAAGCCAGCGTATGACCTTTATGTGTATAAAGCCAGCAATTAGGAATGCATGAGTGATTCAGAAGATGAACTCCTGTTTTTTGAAGATCAGGGGAAATAACTGCATGATCATGGTAATACATCAGGTAAATTTGTTCTTCGTCAACTATTGCATCCTCCGGGCGGAGAATCTTACCGATATAATCTCCAATTACAGTTCCTTTCGGGATATCTTTCATGGCAAACGCGCCGCGTCCTTTATTTTTAGTATTTCTAATCTCCCAATATTCATCCGGAAGTAAAATCATAGGCTCACTCTATCACGTTTTCTCCGGATTTCAATATTCTGTTATAATTACCTCATAAAGCACTATGTTTGTGCGGGAGGATGCGAGGGAGTATCTGAGAAATCGGGAACATGTCAGGCAGAGACTTGCCCAAAATACCAAGAACCCTTAACCGGGTGCGAATGTACTAACGGAAAGCATCAAAAAGAAGCAAATTTCGATAAAAATAATAACTGATCAAGCTATTTTGATCTCAATCTGCTATAATAGACTTAGAATTAATTCCTTTTTACTTGCCTCTATTTAGTTTTTAATCAAAAAGGAAACATAAGGAGTAACTATGCCAAGAATAGGAAATCCAATACCAAGTTCTGAAGTTCCTTGCGACCGCTGCAATAGCAAAAGAAAGGTTTCAAAAACCTGGACTGAAAAAATTCAAAACGCGCACGGAGTTGTAACTCTTAGGCACTCACAATTAATGTGTACTAATAAAGATTGCCAAAAAGAATTTGATAAAGTACTCCTTGAAGACACAATAAAAAGAGACAAATTAAGATTGATTAAAGAAGAGAATGCTGCAAGAAGAGAAGCTGCAAGACCCCAAAAACAATCCCACGTATAACCTGCTATTTTGACAGACAATTGTTTTGCTATAATCAGTTTATGACGCGTATTATCTGGACAAATCATGCACTAGAGAGAAATAAAGAACGCAAAATTACAACTAGCTGGGTGGAGAAAACAGTAAGGGACGCCGACAGTGTCGCTAATATGGAGGAGGGGAAAATTAAATCTATTAAAAATTTTGGCAAGCAAACCGTAAGCGTAGTCACAGCAAAAACTGATTCCGGAGAAAACCTAATTTTATCTGCTTGGATAGATCCTCCAAATTATGGAACTACGGACTATAATAAAAAGTCTTCGGGGTTAAAAAATTTCTGGGTTACTCTTAAAAATCAAATCGGACTGTAGCTTAGGTTAGTGCCAGAATTTTCGCTCGTGAGTCATTACCATTGGAATTTTTGCCGCATTTGCTGCATCAATTGATTTTTGATCATTTATTGAACCTCCTTGCTGGATAATTGCACCAATTCCAACTTTTGCTGCCAATTTAACAGAATCATCAAATGGAAAAAAACTATCGCTTGCAAGAATTCCACCACGGACAAACTTACCTGCTTGTTCTAGCGCAATTTTTGTGGACCTCACGCGGGAAGTTTGTCCGGACCCAATTCCCCGGGTCATTGGCAAATCGCGGTCAACAATAATTATTGTATTAGATTTTATTCTTCCGATAAATTTCCATGCAATTTCCATTTGCCGTATTTGTTTTGGTGATGGTTTAACTTTAGTAACCACTTTCCAATTCTTAAATTTAGCTTTTGTATCATCCCACTCCTGCATTACAAATCCTCCATCAAAAAATCTTAAATGTTTTTTATTAGATCTTTTC
>JBBTWB010000051.1:0-7734 GCA_038078635.1 Patescibacteria group bacterium
GCTGCGTTTTTTATCTCTTGCTCCGATTTTGGATTTGGCACCGCATCTTTAATTATGAACGCTTTAAAGGCGTTTCCTATCTCATCAGATACAACGCTGCCATGTAAATCTAGTGGTTCATCTCCTTCCGTCATGTGTGTCCGCATTGCTTCTCTCATGTAGTGCGTTATTATAAGCTTTTTAGCTTGACAGTTCAATCTTGGTGTCGTATAATTAGAATTGTAAAACACGCAGTGTCTTACAATTCGATTTCATTTTACAACACTTGCGTGTCGCAAAATGAAAACTGCCTCATTCGACCTGATACACTTTGATATAGAAAAATTTGAAACGTGGCGCTCTCCCCTTCTCTCTGCTAATCACTTAAATTCCCGGAAAACAGCTTTATAAAATAACTTATAGTATTATGGAAAATAAGCTCGCAAAGCTAAGCGGTGACTTTTTGGAATATCTGGAGATTGAAAAAAACTGCAGTAAGCTCACAATACGAGACTACCGCCACTACCTTGACGTGTTTAGAATCTGGTATATAGAGACAATTCCCGCTAAAAGTTTGGAAAAATTAGACCTTTCAGATATTAGAAAGTATAGGGTTTTCCTTTCCAATAAGACAGACAGCAAAGGAGCAGGGTTAGCCCGGGTCACCCAAAATTATTACGTAATTGCACTTAGATCATTCCTCCGTTTTTTGATTAAAAACGATTATAAAACTCTCGAGCCGTCAAAAATAGATCTTCCTAAAACAGAAAGCCGGTCTGTGAAGTTTTTGGAAAGAAATATGGTGGAGCGTCTTGTCACTGCTCCGGATACTACGAAAGAAGAAGGAATTAGAGACCGCGCAATTATGGAATTGCTTTTTTCAACCGGCCTCCGCGTTTCTGAGCTTGTAAGCTTGAATAATGATCAAATAAACCTCAATAGACGTGAGTTTGGGATCATCGGCAAGGGTAGACGTTCAAGAATTGTGTTCGTTTCAGATAGTGCTGCAGAATGGATACAAAAATACCTCAACGTCCGGAAAGACAAGTTTAAGCCCCTTTTTATAAGATATTCCGGCAGGATTACTGAAGAAAATAATGGAGAGAAAATGAGATTGACTGCAAGGAGCATTGAGCGTGTTGTAAAGAAGTATGTCAGAGCTGCCAGGATACCTGTAGATGCCACAGTTCATACTCTCAGGCATAGTTTTGCTACGGACCTGTTAACTAACGGTGCAGATCTAAGAAGTGTTCAGGAAATGCTCGGGCATAAAAACATAGCTACGACTCAAATCTATACACACATAACTAACAAACAATTAAGAGAGGTTCACAAGTCATTTCATAGCGGAAATAAATAGCTCTAATTGTGCTTCTTGTCCATTAGTTTTCTAAAGTGCATAACAAGAGCACGGGCTTTCTCAGCCCTTTTCCTATCCCCTTTCAGGGAAGCATTCATTTGCACCATCATTGCGTTTCTAAATCCCTCTTCTGCAGTCATAATGTTTGATAACTAAGTGTAACAGTTACACTTATATTATTCTCTCCCGGCGTTATGTTTGTTTGCGTTTCAGGTATAGATTGATCTGCTTTTGTTTCTAAAAAAACCGGTCTTGGTTCAGTTCCTGAAGACTCCGTGACATTTGTTATTCTTCCAAGTTTTATTCCCGCGGCTTTTGCAAGACCTTCTGCTTTTTTCTTAGCTTTTTCTACTGCCTCTTTTCTAGCCTGATTTTCAAGCTCCGTCCTCTTGTCATCGTTTAGAATAAACTCAACACCGCTGGTTACATTTGCGCCGTTTGCAGTGCCGGCATCAATTACCTGATTAATCTTATCTATATCGGATTTAACCTCAAGAGTTTGATTAACCGTATATCCTGTAATTTTTTGTCCCTCATTGTCATAGTTAGGGTTTACAGAATAATTTATAGTTTTAATATTCTTTTCCGGAACCCCCAACTTTTTAATGGCTGAGATTACCTGATCTGCTGCTTGGTTGGTTTTTGATTGGGTGTCGGAAAGAGTTAAAGAAGTTTTTATAACTCCGATTGTTACCTTAGCACTGTCAGGAGCTGCTGCGGCTTTCCCTACCCCGCTTACCTGAAATGTATCTGAAGAATTGGTATTAGTGCTGTTTACTGAAAACGGGATTGGGCCTGCAAATTTTGTGTAAACAAATAAAAGTATGAAGAAAACAACTACAGCTCCTACGACATTAATCGTTCTTCCCTTTTCCATATACCTATATATCTAAGTATACCTAAGGGGTTTTTGTCAAGTCTTAAAAGAGGCTTATAGAGTACAGGAAATTTTTACAGACTCGCCCTGGTGAAGAGGTTTTCCGCCGTTTTGATTTTGTATTGAAGTGTAATACTTACCGCTTCCGCAGTTTCTCTTAGATAATCTCCAATAGCTGTCGCCTTTTTCGACCAGATCCTGGATGACAGGTGTTGGTGTCGGGACGTTTTTGTCAAGCTGTCCGGCTTTAGGTTGAGGCTCCGCAGGAATGCTGACTGAACTTATTTTAGGATTGGTATTTGTCTTAAGATTTACGAGGCTAAATATCAAAGCAGGGGTAATTGCAAGAACCGCAACGAATAGAAATACCATCAAAAGCTTTCTTTTATTGCTTCGTTTTTTGGGAGTCTTATAGGAATAGTCATCCATCTTCCAATAATCTATTTGAAAGTCCTTAGGATTATTCATCGTAGCGGAAATTTTAACACACTATAAGATCGCAGTCAAATAAGCATTTGGTTAATTTTATCTAGTAGGGCAATGTTTGTGTATTTATGAGATCTAACTATGAGATTGTTTTGCGGCACGGACTAAGTTTTCCAGCAAACATGCAACATTCACCGGTCCTACTCCGCCTGGAGTTGGTGAGTAATAACTTGCAACTTGATCTACGTCATCGTTATCATAATCCCCTCTTAATTTGTTGTTTTCATCCGAATATAGTCCAACTCCTATTAAAATTACCCTTTTTTTTATCTGGTTTGAATCAAGTACATGTTTTCCTACAGAGGTAATAATAATATCTGCTTTTTTAAGAATTTCGTCTTTGTTCTCCGTATGAGAATCTACAACCTCAAGTTGGATTCCATGCTTTGCAAAATGTGTAATGATGGGTTTTCCTGCAGTCTCCCCTTTTCCAAGCGCTACGATTTTTTTTGATTTTAGCCATTCCTTAAATGATTGACTGTTTTCATTTTGCTTCCAGACATGCTCAAGCATTACCCAGACAGCTTGCGCGACCGGTACAGGATATGTTGAAGATGAACCAAATCCGTCGACTTCTTTATTTGCAGGAACAAGCTCGGTTAGTTCATCTACTTTTATGTTTACGGGTGCCGGGCGCTGAAGTAAAATGCCGTGAATTTTAGGATCCCTGCTTAATTTTTTAACAAGTTTTTCAATCTTTTCATTTGAAATGGTATTACCGAATTCGAATAACTTAGCCTCAGCACCAATCTCTCCAGCTTTAAGTGTTTTTTGTTTAACGTAAGCGGCTGAAGCTTTATTATCTCCCATTAAAATTATCGCGAGAGTCGGGGTTATTCCCCGCTTTTTTAATTTAGCAGTTTCAGTGGTTAGGTTTTGCAGCAATTCTCTGGCAATTAATTTACCGTCAATTCTCATTCTTTATTCTACGCAAGTAATGGCAGCTACTCCGTCGTTTTCTTTTGAAAACCTCATAAGGATCACGCCTTGAGTTGCGCGGGAAAGCTTTGGAATGGAATCTATATCAAGCCGGACCACCTGACCTTTATGGGAAGTTATAATAATTTCTTTACAATTCGGCGGAATTACCTGAGAGGATGCCACTTTCCCTGTTTTTGCTGTAACTTCTGCAATCTTTACTCCCATTCCTCCCCTGCTTTGAGCGTTAAACTCTTTAACAACGGTTTTTTTGCCATATCCGTTTTCCATGATTGTAATTAGCATTGGAACTTCACCTATTTTAACCACATCCATGCCTACTACAAGGTCATCTCCTACCAATCTTATGCCTCTTACGCCCCGGGTTGCCCGTCCCAAGGATCTTACTGACTTTTCGCTGAATCTAATGCATTTTCCATCTCTTGTATAAACAAATATGTCATCAGCCCCCATTGTCGGGTTTGTCCACACTAATTCATCTCCTTTATCAAGTTTTATTGCGACAATTCCACTACGCCTTATATTTTCGAATTCGGTTTTTGCAGTTTTTTTAACAGTCCCTTTTCTTGTTGCAAGGAAAACGTACTTAAATTGATCGGTTTTATTATAAGTAATGAATGATTCGACTTTTTCTCCGGATTCAATATTAATTAAGTTAATTACAGCCGTACCCTTACTGGTTCTTGAAGATTCATCTATTTCGTATGCTTTTGTTTGATAAACCTTTCCTTTATTTGTGAAGAAAAGAATATTGTCATGTGTCATGCAAGATCTTATGTTCATGATTCCGTCTTCTTCTTTTGTAGTCATTCCTTTAACGCCTTTTCCGCCTCTTTGCTGGGTCCTGAAACTTGTCAGGCTTTGTCTCTTGATGTAGCCCGTGGTAGTTAGGGTAATAACGGTAGTCTCGTTTGGAATCAGGTCTTCTTCTGAAAATTCTCCAACCCTTCCTTTGTAGACTTTTGTCCGTCTGTCATCTGCATATTTCTCTTTCAGATAGTCAGATTCATCTTTAATAACTTTAAGAATTTTTTCAGGGTGAGATAAAAGATCTTGTAAATAAGCAATTGTTTCCTTAACCATTTTATATTCGTCTTCAATTTTTTGTCTTTCAAGGGCGGCGAGGCGCCGGAGTTGAAGATCAAGAATTGCCGTTGCCTGAAGATCAGACAGCTTGAATTTCTTCATGAGGTTTTGTTTTGCATCATCCTGCGTCTTGCTCTCGCGTATCGTCTTTATTACCGCGTCAAGATTATCAACTGCGATTTTTAATCCCTCTAAAATATGAAGTCTGGCTTTAGCCTGTCTTAGTTCAAATTCAGATCTTTTCTTAACTACCAGATAGCGGTGTTTTATATATTCCTCAAGAATAGTTTTTAGATTTAAAGTTTGAGGAGTTGCATCTACCAATGCGACCACATTGGCTGAGAAAGTTGTTTGAAGGCTCGTATGTTTAAATAAATTGTTTAATATTCTTTTTGGCGAACTGTCGCGCTTTAACTCAACCACTATTCTAATTCCGTGCCTGTCAGATTCGTCCCGGAGATCTGATATTCCTTCAAGCTTTTTTTCTTTAACCAGCTCTGCAATTCTCGCCACAAGAAGAGCTTTATTAACCTGATATGGAAGCTCGGTAACAATAATTGCGGATTTCCCCTGTCCTATTTCTTCAATTTCCGCTTTTCCCCTTATTAAAATTCTTCCTTTTCCCGTAGCATAAACATTTTTTATTTCCTCAGCATCATAAATAGCGCCGGCTGTCGGGAAGTCAGGGCCTTTTATAAATTGCAGTAGCTCGTCAACTGTTGTGTTTGAGGTTGCGCTAAATTCAGGGGTGTTAATAATCTTTGTTTTTGGAATCATGAAGTTAACAGCATCAATTATTTCTCCTAAATTATGGGGTGGAATTTTAGTAGCCATTCCCACTGCAATTCCTTCACTCCCCATTAAGAGAAGGTTTGGAAGACGGGATGGCAGGAAAACCGGTTCCTTAAGCGTTGCATCAAAATTATCCAGGAATCCTACGGTTTCTTTCTCAATATCGAGTAACATCTCATCAGTTATGCCTGCCATTCTAGCCTCTGTATAACGCATAGCTGCGGGCGGATCTCCGTCCATTGACCCGAAGTTTCCCTGGCCGTCAATTAACGGATATCTCATTGAGAAATCCTGTGCTAAGCGGACTAGCGCGTCATAAATAGGTAAATCCCCGTGGGGATGATATTTTCCCATGACTTCTCCGACTATTTTTGCGCTTTTGGAGTATTTTGAAGTGTGTTTAAGTCCAAGCTCGTGCATTGCGAAAAGAATTCTTCTATGAACGGGCTTGAGACCGTCCCGGACGTCAGGGAGTGCACGGGAGACAATAACAGACATAGCGTAATCTAAATACGCTTTTTTCATTTCAACTGTTATTTCTGTATTTTGAAGCTTACCTATATCAGACATAAAAATTTCTAAATCCTAATTCCTAATCTCTAAATAAATCTCAATTTCCCAAATTCTAATGTTTAAAACTTTTGGTTATTCGAATTTTGATATTGTTTAGTTTTTAGTGCTTTAAACCAGGAATGAGGCAATTAATAAGGCTACAATGTTCAAAACCTTGATCATTGGATTAATTGCCGGTCCTGCTGTATCTTTATATGGATCTCCGACCGTATCTCCCGTTACTGCTGAAGCGTGAGCAAAGCTACCTTTTCCGCCATAATTTCCTTCTTCGATATATTTCTTAGTATTATCCCAAGCTGCTCCGCCTGTAGTCATAGAAATTCCTACAAAAAGTCCTGTTACAATTGCTCCGATTAACATTCCCCCAAGCGCTTGAGGTCCCAGTAAAAATCCAACTAAAATAGGTGCTAATACCGGAATTAGAGCCGGTACAATCATTTCTCTTATTGCAGCTTTTGTAACAATATCAACTGCTTTCGCATACTGAGGTTTTGCCTTGCCGCTCATAAGTCCTTTTATTTCCCTGAACTGGCGTCTTACCTCGTCAACTACTGCTACGCTCGCTTTTCCTACGGCCTCCATTGCTAAGGCTGCAAAGAAATAAGGGAGTGCACCTCCGATAAAAAGTCCTATTATAATTCTTGGGTCTGAAAGAGCAAAAGAATCCAGATTAATTTTTCCTGAAAGTCTTGAGAGTTCTTCCGTATAGCTTGCAAAAAGAACTAATGCTGCAAGTCCTGCGCTCCCTATTGCATAAGCCTTTGTGACTGCTTTAGTGGTGTTTCCGACAGCATCCAGAGGGTCTGTGACGTTTCTTACTTTTTCAGGAAGTCCTGACATTTCTACGATTCCCCCCGCATTGTCGGTTATTGGGCCGAATGCATCAATTGCCACAATTATTCCCGTAAGAGAGAGCATGGACATGGCTGCAATTGCTATCCCATAGAGTCCTGCGAGCTGGTATGCAAGAAGAGTCCCACCTGATATAAGAAGAATTGGAGCAAGAGTTGATTTCATAGATACTGCAAGTCCTGCAATAACGTTAGTACCTGATCCTGTGGTGGATGCTTTTGCAATAGTTTTTACGGGCTTAAATTTCTTAGAGGTGTAATATTCTGTAATAATAACCATCCCCATGGTAATTACGAGGCCAATTACCGACGAAAAAAACAATTCGTTTGTGCTGATTTCTCCGAGCCCGTTAGGAAATAGTAATCTCGTAAGCAGATAAAATCCGGCAAGCGCAAGGCCCGTTGCTACAATAAGACCCTGATAAAGAGCAGCCATGATTGCCCTTCCTCTAACTCTTACAAACCATGTCCCGATGATACTTGTTACTATGGAGACTGCACCGATTAAAAGAGGATAGACCAAAACAATCTGATTTCCCCTGAATGCCAAATCTCCCAAAATCATAGTAGCAACTGCTGTTATTACGTATGTTTCAAAAAGGTCGGCTGCCATTCCGGCGTCATCGCCTACATTATCCCCTACCAGGTCTGCAATTACTCCCGGATTTCTCGGGTCATCCTCCGGAATTCCTTTTTCAATTTTTCCTACCATGTCTGTTCCGACGTCGGCTGATTTTGTAAAAATTCCGCCTCCCAGTCTTGCAAAAACAGAAATTAAAGACCCTCCAAAT
>JBBTWB010000052.1:0-6747 GCA_038078635.1 Patescibacteria group bacterium
AATTTTAGGATATGCAAAATGAAGCGCATTATAATTTCCAACAGCGCCATTTAATTTCCCGCTGAGTTTTGAAGTCTGCAATATCTTAATTTCTTTATTCAACCTTTCATAAAAAACTAAAAATTCTTTTCCTAGAGTTGTAGGAATAGCTGGTTGCCCGTGGGTGCGGGCAATCATAGGAAGTTTTTTATATTTTTTTGATTGATTTAGAATCTCTTTGTTCAAGCCCTGTAAATTTTTTAAAATTACATTTTCTATAGCGCCTTTTAACATCAACCTGATTGAGAGATTATTGATGTCCTCGGAAGTTAGGCCAAAATGAATAAACTCTAAAACGTCTGATAGGGAAGTGTTTGATAATTTTTGCTTAAGATAATATTCCACTGCTTTTACATCGTGTTTGGTCGCTTGAGCAGGTTTGCGTGTTGATTTCCAGTATTCTTGGGCAATATCTTTATTTTGCGTAGCATCTTCCAAATCAAAATTATCAATTAGTTTTTGCAGAAGTCTTTGTTCGTTATTTGTTAATTTTCTAATAACTTCAAGTTTTGAAAGAGCAATTAAATAATGAATTTCTATTTCTGTTCGGGATTTGATCAGGCCAAACTCTGATGAGTAATCTGATAACTCTTCAACATGATTTCTATATCTTCCGTCGATTGGGGAGATTGCAGTTAAGTTAAATTCTGATTGTTTCATTGCGTTTGCTTCCTGTTGAAATATATTTAATTGGTACTCCTAAGAATTTCTCGATAAACTTAATATAAGCTTGTGCTTCTTTTGGTAGTTTATCAAAACTATTAATTCCTTTTGTTGAAGTTTTCCATCCTTTAAAAGCTTTATAAGCAGGTTTTATTCTGTCTAAATCCGAAGTTTCCAGATTTTCGTAGTTTACTTTTTTGCCCTTATATTCATAGTGCGTAGCCATTTTTATTTCCGGGAAGGTATCTAGAATATCAAGTTTTGTAATCGCAATGCCGGTGAATCCATTTATTTTTGCAGCAAATCTCAAGAGTTCTAAGTCAAGCCATCCGCATCTTCGCGGCCTTCCGGTAGTAGCACCAAATTCTCCACCAATCTCTCTTAGTTTTTCTCCAATCTTATCGTTTAATTCCGTCGGGAAAGGCCCTCCTCCCACCCTTGTTGTATATGCTTTTGCAACTCCTATGATTGTATTTATCTTTTGAGGAGCAACGCCTGCATAGTGTGTTATTCCCCCCGATAAAATATTTGAAGCTGTAACGAATGGATAAGTTCCCCAGTCATTGTCTAAAAATACTCCCTGAGCGCCTTCAAATAAAACATTTTTGTTTTTATCTATTGAGAGATTTAACATGTTAAATGTTTCTGATACAAAAGGAGAGATTTTTTTTCTTAAAACTGTGAAATCTTTTTCAATTCTTTTTTGTTCCAGGGGTTTAGCTCCTAAAGCTTTTAGTATTTTATTTTTTACCAATAATTGTATTTTAAGTTTTTCAGAAAAAACTTTCGGATTCAAAAGATCTCCAAGCCTTATTCCGTTATAGCTTGCTTTATCTGCATAGGTTGGCCCAATTCCTCTTCCTGTAGTTCCGGTTTTGCCCTTTCCTTTTGCCTCTTCATATAGATTATCAAGGAGTTTATGATAAGGGAGTATTAAATGGCATCTCGGGGAAATAAAAAGCCTATTCTTAACCTTAAACCCTGCTTTTTCTATTTCATCGATTTCTTTTAGTAATACTTCAAGATCCAAAATAACGCCGTTTGTAATTAAATTTTTTGTTTTTGGATTAAATATTCCGGACGGGATTAAATGGAGGCTGAATTTTCCTTTGGAATTTATAATAGTATGTCCGGCATTGTTTCCTCCGTGGAATCTGACTACCAGATCTGATTGACTTGCAAGATAGTCTATTATCTTACCTTTTCCTTCATCGCCCCATTGTGAACCGAGTATAAGAGTTGTGGACATTTATAAAGCCTTTTGGATTTTACTGCAGAAATAGTCGTAATTGCAAGGGCTAAGTGATACAATAATTTTCCAATGGATCAGGCATCAGAAGTCAGGGAAAAAATAGATATAGTCTCCTTAATCTCAGAATATCTACCTCTTAAGAAAATGGGCAGAAATTTTACGACTGTTTGTCCTTTTCATCAGGAAAATAGCCCATCATTTGTGGTTTCTCCGGAGCGGCAGATTTGGCACTGTTTTGGATGCGGAAAAGGAGGGGATGCTTTTACGTTTCTTATGGATTATGAAAATCTGGAGTTTATTGAGGCTCTAAGGATTTTGGCAAAAAAAGCAGGAATAACCCTTAAGATGACGGGAGATTCCTTTTCAGCTTCGAAAAAGGAAGCAATATATTCACTAAATAATTTAGCTGCTGAATATTATAATTTTGTGCTAACCAAACACCCTGTTGGTAAAAAGGCACTTGAGTATTTGATTAATAGAAGGGGATTATCTGAAAAATTAATAAAAACTTTTAATATCGGATTTTCTCCAAATGGAGGAGAAGATTTATCAAAATATCTTATGAATAAAAAAAAGTTTAGTTTGTCTAGTCTTCTTGAAGCAGGGCTTATTTTCCAAAAAGGGAGTAGGGCAGTAGATTTCTTCAGGGGAAGGATTATGTTTCCTTTAATTGATCATAGAGGAAACATTGTAGGATTTTCAGGAAGAAATATCTCTGAAAATGATTTTGGCCCCAAGTATATAAATACCAGAGACACTCTTGTATATCATAAAGGAAGTATGTTTTTCGGACTACATGCAGCAAAGGATGAGATTAAAAAAGAAAACTTTTCAATTATCATGGAAGGGGAATTTGATGTAATTTCATCATACAAAGAGGGAATAAAAAATGTTGTTGCTCTAAAAGGAACTGCTTTAACAGAAAACCAGGCACTTCTTCTTTCGCGGTTTGCTCCAAAAGCTGCGCTTTGTCTTGATCAGGACTCAGCTGGAATTGAAGCAATGAAAAGAAGTATTCCGGTTCTTGAAAAAAGAGGACTTGCCATAACTGTCATTATCCCGGATGGTAAAGATCCTGATGAAGCGATCAGAAAAGATCCCTCCAAATTTAAAAAGGCAATCCGTAATGACATTGAAATTTACGACTTTTTAATTTCAAAACTTGTTTCCGAAAATAAGATAGATACAGCCTCAGGGAAAAAAGCCATAACTGATGAGATGCTGCCTTTGATAAATGTTATTCAAAATGAAATCGTAAAAGAGCATTACTTAAAAAAATTAAGCGAATCTATAAATACTTCTTATGATTCATTGCAGAGACAGCTTGATAAAAAAGAAGAAGAAAAAAAAGAAAATGTGATTCAAAAAAATCAAAAAGTTGGCAGAAAAGAAATGCTTGAAGAATATTTATTGTCTTTAATTATTCAAGCTGGCAGCCCGAATGAAATGCTTACAAAAGCAAAAGATATTCTAATTGAATATAAATTTGAAATTCCAAGTATTGGTAAAATATTTTCCGAGCTTTTACTCATCTTTGGAAAGAATAAGAATTTTGATTTAAAACATTTGTCTTCGAATTTAACAAGTGAACTAATTCCTGCTTTTGATAAATGTTTTTTAACACCTCTTCCTAAGTTTGAAAATGCATCAATTTACGAAGAGGAAGTTATAAAAGTCTCGAAAGATCTTAGAATAATTCATCTGAAAGAAAGAATAAAAGAGATTGGGAAGAGCATTAAAGATAAAAATGAAGAGGAGATAGAGAGTCTTCGTGAAGAGATCGGGACTATCACCGCTCAAATAGCTTCATCTTAGCTTTAAATTAAGCCTAGAATGTGTTAAAATAGAAATAATGGCAAAAAGCGCCCCCAATATTTTATCCGACATAGTGGATTCTGCGAAAAAACGTGGCTATATAACGCAGGAGGAAATTCTTTCAATTTTTCCAAAACCCGAAGATCATATAGTTGAACTTGATACTTTGTATAACAAGCTACTTAAGTCTGATATCGACGTATTTGAGTCAGTTGCTGAAAGTCAAGAGAGTGAAAAGCCAATTGAAGACCTCGAAAAAGAACTAGAAGCATTAACAGTTCTTACAGAAGGTACAGTTTCCGATCCTGTAAGGATGTATCTTAAGGAAATCGGAAGAATTCCTCTTTTAAACTTTGATCAAGAAATAGCACTTGCTAAGAGAGTGGAAAAGGGAGATGAGGAAGCAAAGAAAATTCTGGTAAATTCTAATCTTAGATTGGTAGTTTCAATTGCAAAAAAATATGTTGGCCGGGGGTTAACTTTGCTTGATTTAATTCAGGAAGGAAATCAAGGATTGATAAGAGCAGTTGAAAAATATGATTGGAGAAGGGGATACAAATTTTCAACTTACGCCACATGGTGGATTAGACAATCTATCACCCGTGCCATAGCAGATCAAGCAAGGACCATCAGAATTCCAGTTCATATGGTTGAAAATATTAATAGATTTTTGAGAGCATCGAGAAAGCTCATGCAGGAATTAGGCCGTGAACCTACTCCTGAAGAAGTTGCAAAAGTTCTTGAAATTGATCCTGAAAAAGCATTGGAAATTATAAAAATTTCTCAAGAGCCGGCAAGTTTGGAGTCTCCCGTTTCTGATGAAGAAGACTCACGCCTTGGAGATTTTATTCATGATAGCGCAGCGCCGACATTGTTTGATTCAGCAAGCAGAGAGCTTCTAAAAGAACAAGTGGATCAAGTTTTAGGAACTTTATCAGACAGAGAAAGAAGAGTTTTGGAAGAAAGATTCGGACTAAAAGACGGCCGTCCTAAAACTTTGGAAGAAGTAGGGAAGATGTTTGCTGTAACCAGAGAAAGAATCAGACAAATTGAAGCAAAATCACTTCGAAAACTCCGTCATCCATCCCGCGGAAATAAGCTTAAAGATTACTTAGGTTAGAAGGCTAAACTTTCTTTTCCCGCAAATAAGGCTATAGCAACAGAAGAATTTTCACACATTATTTTCACAGCTTAACAAATAAAGTATTCTTAAGAGAGTGTTATTATTCTTCCGAGACAAAGTTATGATAAATTGAACCAACTATAGTTAAAATAAGGCTTAAAATAAGCGCCCAGAAAAATCCGTCAACTTTAAATCCAGGTACTAAGTAATCTGCAATCATTATTAAAAATGCATTAAGTACGAATGAAAAGATTCCAAGCGTTATGATTGTTATAGGAAGGGTCAGGATTGTTAGAACCGGTTTTAAGAATGCATTTATTATTCCAATGACTAGAGCTGCAATAAGAGCTGTTGTAAAATTCTGAACATGAATGCCGGGTAAAACATAAGCTGATGCAAAAACAGTAACAGCACTTAAAATCCAGTTAATTAAAATATTCATCTTATTCAAACATCCAATCTTCTCTTTCGAAATTAGGTAATCTTTTTGCAGAATCTGCTCCCCTAAAATGCTGAGGAAGCAATCTATGATTTTTCCTCGTGTTTGCCCAACCATACATTCTAAGCTGTTCAGGCGGTTCAATTAGTCTTCCATCAGCATCTTTAATCCATAATTTTCCATGTCTTGAAATCAAACTTCCATCTATTCTTGGGTCAGTCTGGTCAAATCCAAACGCGGAATTTTCCGGAGCTCCAATTCTTAAAATTCCCTCCTGTGTGTATGGACCAGTTGATAGGGATGCGCCAGTTGGTAAATCAAATAAAGAAGGATCTGGTACTTCCTCTGCAGCTTGCCTACCTTCAGTTTGAATCTTTTCATCAAACAACGGAGCTGCTATTGGACGTGCATCCTGAGGTCTTAACATTCGGTCTCGGTTTGATCTTGGTATGCCTGTTCCAGGTGTTGGTAATGGTTGTTCTGCCATATTATTTAGTATTTTTAGTATACCACTTCCCTATTAAAACTATAAATATTGAAAGAGTAGAAATTGCTGCTAGGTACATTCCCCATCTAAAACTATCTGAATTAAAATAGAATTTTACTTTATGTCTTCCTTCAGGAACTAATATTCCTCTGAATGTATAGTCGGTGCGAAGTATCTCTGTTTGTTTCCCGTCAATTTCTGCTTTCCATCCGGGATAATAGTTATCTGTTAAAATTAATAATGAATCTGCATTAGAGCTGGTATCAATTTCTACCTCATTTGGCAAATATTTAATAATACTGGCATTTCCTTTAAAATCAATACTATTGTTTAGGTTTATATCTTTCTCAATAACTGCAGAATTTCTCAGATCAAAATTGTCATCTAACATTTGATTAATTATCTCCTGATCTTTATTTAGGACTTTTATGTTTTCTACTAAAAATGCCCGAGGAAAAACATTATTATTTTTAAATAATAAAAAATCTTTTTCTTTATAAATTAATTCAAATTTATCTTTTGGATATTGCTTGATTGGTAAAACCCAGGGTTTATTAAGATCTTTTGTTTTTATTAGGACGTACTTAATTCCTAATAAATCAATTACCTTTGGTAAATATTTGCCGTTTTGCGGAAGTGAGGTTCCTACCCTACCGGAAGATTTTATCTTACGATCATTTAGACTTTCCAAAAACTCACCGTATCTATTTATATAAAGAGGATCATATCCATTAGTATTAGGAATATGATAATAAACACTTCCTTCTGCAACGAATGGACCAAGAGTTCTATATGTGTTATCAAGTGATTTAAGCTTAGAGATAACTGGAGTTCCGGGGAATACTAATTCTTTTGATTCAAACGGTTGCCATTTAGTTACGAATCTGAGCATATCAAAAGAAGTAAGTAAAACCACAATTATTATTGTA
>JBBTWB010000053.1:0-1570 GCA_038078635.1 Patescibacteria group bacterium
GAAGCAATACGTCCGGCTAAAGTCAGCATACAGCATTCAGTAGTCAGTAGTCAGCTGGGGCCGCAATTCGGGAAATTATATGAATTGATTTGGAGAAGAGCGTTAGCGACTATGATGGCAGACGCAGTAATCGAGTCCACAAGTGTCCTCGTTGACTCGCAGTATACAGAATACAGTATACAGAATACTGAACAGAACCGTTATAGGCTTAAAACTAACGGTTCTGTTTTACTTTTTGAAGGATTCTTAAAGATCAATCCTTATGCTCTGGAGGACAAGAGATTGCCGGAGTTCGTTTCAGGAGAGAGCTTGAGCTTTGTTTCAAGTTTGTCAGAATTCCACGAAACGCTCCCGCCGCCAAGATATAACGATGCCTCAATTATTAAAACTCTTGAAGAAAAGGGAATTGGCAGACCTTCAACTTACGCCACTATTATTTCTACCATCGAATCCCGAGGATATATTGAGCGCGAAGAAGGGAGATTTAAGCCAAATGCAGTAGGATTGGCTGTAAATGATTTTCTTGTTGCCAATTTTTCAGCAGTTGATGATATTCCATTTACAGCTCTAATGGAAGAAGAGTTAGATGAAATTGCATCAGGCACTAAAAAATGGGGAACCGTAATGAAGGAATTTTATGACCCATTTGAAAAGAGCTTGAATGGAATAAAGGATGTTGCAAGAGTAAGGATCGCAGTTGAGGAAACAGATGAAGATTGTCCGGAGTGCAAAAAAGGAAAATTGGTGGTCCGCTCAGGGCGTTTTGGCAAATTCTTATCCTGTAACCGTTTCCCCGAGTGTAAATTTACAAAGCCACTGATTCACGAAACCAAATTTATGTGTCCCAAATGTGGCCGCCGGCCCGGAGAGGCCTCTGGCCCGGAGGGGGGAAAAATTGTGATCAAAAAAACAAAGAAAGGCCGCAAATTCTATGGTTGCAGTAATTACCCAAACTGCGACTTCGCCGCTTGGAAACTGGAAGACATCAAAAAACAACTAATTTAAATTGTAAAAACTAATATACTAGTATATTAGTCCTAAGTTCTGCGTTTATATAGTATTGATACATCACTACAAAAGTATATATAAAGGAAAATCTGAAATTAGTGGTTAGCTATTGGGTGAATTTGAAGGTGGAGAGAATTAGATCGAAAATTTCGCTTGAGATGGTTTTTCCAAGACCTGATTTGATCAGTACAATTTCCAAGACGTTTCCATCTTTTTCTACTAATACTTGATCATTTTCAAATCTTCCCGGTAAATCATCAGTTCTTATTCCTTGAATCCCGTCTATTGTTATAGGAATTGTTTCATAAGCGATATTTCCTGCAGATTGTTTAATTTGTTTATTAATCGTTGTATTTGAATATTTTGAAACAAAGATTTCTTCTGAATATTCACAGTTAGGATAATTTGTACAAGGTTTCACCTTCGGATTAATAATAATTGAATCTTCTGATTTAGAAGCTTCAAAATCAGGAGGATACTTAAACGAGATATTAAAATTTGTATCGGCAAACGTTTTCCAATCTGAAGTCGGGTCGGGGGTGCCCACCTTTGCCGTAGGCTC
>JBBTWB010000054.1:0-3415 GCA_038078635.1 Patescibacteria group bacterium
CGTGAATTTAACATAATAGGAAGTAGTAAACCGGAGCAATCCATTGGACGGGAGCAGTTTTCTATAGAAGAGACCAGCTTGAAATATAGTGGATATTTTGGCGATGGGGACCTTAGGACAGATAGCGATTATTCTCGAAGGAGGATGGTTGAAATACTGGAGGAAAGAGTGGTTATGATTCTTCACCCGTTAAAAGAAGCTGCGCAAGCCGCAGCACAACTAGACGGCGAGACTCCTGCTCAACCGGAGACAGCAATTGACGACCACCCAATACAAACACCCTGGCACGGAAATCCAATACCTGCCGGTGAAGTTGCTTTTGATCCTGATACTGCTATTCGCCGAATCGAACCTACACGATCTGATCAGTAATGAGAATAGTTTTTGCGGCGATTTCGGGTTTTAAATAAAACCTTGCCGGGAACTCCTCGATCGGACCCTCCTTAAACATTTGGGCAAGCGTTTCTCTTTTCTCCTGACCAAGAGCTAAAATTATTATTAAATCAAGCATTGACAGCGCTTGGAAATTCATAGTGATCCTTTTTCCATATCCTTCAAGTTCATAATACGAAACCAGCGAGCTCTGGTCTTCAATCATTTTCCGAACAATCTCTCCCGAATTCTTAATTCTTGATTCATGATTCATGATTCCTGCCGGTATGCCTGCTGTGTGACCGTCAGATCCAATGCCCATTATTCCCACACTCTTCGGAAAATATTTAAAAACAAATCTTAGTGTCTCGTCATAGTCCCCTGCTGTTTCTTCAATTTCTTTGTCTTTCAAAATTCCATAAAAACGGATGTTTTGTTCATCAAAATACTCAAGAAGCCCTGTGTTTTTTATCATGAGCTCATTACTATTCCTGTGATCTTTTTCTCCAAACCTTTCGTCAATCATACCAACTGCGCCGGCTTTCAAACTTTTCTGCCGGGTAATCAGTTCATAGAATTTCTTAGGAGTTGTTCCGCCGGAAAGAAACAAAGCGGTTTTAGAATCGGTATATTTTTGAAGAATCTCGGCAGCCGACTCGTTGGCTTTTTGTGTCGTCGGAGCTTCAACTACGATTATTCCGTCCTTATTTTTGAAGTGTGTTAATCCGATTAGTGACTGCCTATCCATATTATTTATGCGGCTTAAAACTTAGCGTACAGGGATTATGTTTAAAATAATCCTTTTACAAATTGTGCCATTTTAGGAAAATCAAAAAATACTGTTATATAAATTAAAAATGATATTAATACTATAAATCCACCGGCATTAATTTTTGCTTCAATACCAGGATTTATTTTTTTCCTTGTAATCATTTCTATTAACACGAAAAACAACCTTCCTCCGTCAAGAGCCGGAATTGGCAGTACATTAAAGAATGCAAGACTTATAGAAATTAGTCCGATCAAACTAAGACCCTGAAGCAGCAGTTCTTTTATTGAAGAGCTTTGACTAATCAGTGATCCTATAACGACAAAGATTCCAAGCGGTCCTGAAACATTTTCGCCCACCTCTTTGACAGACTTATCTCTTACAGAGCTTGAGATAATCTGCTTCATTCCATCAAGGCTATAAAGCGTCAGATTAACCGGATAAGTTATGCCTGAAAATAATTTTTGCAAAGGCGTTTTATAAACCAATTCAATTCCGCCCTGAGAACCTAGAGATACTCCCATCCGTCCCTCATTTTTAGGAGGAGAAATTCTTGGTACTATATCAACATTATATAATTTACCTTTTTCATCTTCTAAAGAGAGCGTAATTTTCTTACCTTTATTTTGATCAACATCTCCTATAAACTCTTCCATATTTTTTATTTTTGCATTATTTAAGGCAACAACTTTTGAATATGGTTTTATTCCTGATATTTGCGCGGGTGAATTTTTTGCAACATCGGTTACATAAATAATGTTATTTAAACTTTGTTCAACAAAGTAAAATTTATGATCTACTATTGCAGGGAGCTGTGTTTTAAAATTAGCTGCAAAAAGAATTATGTAAAATATTACAAAGGCAAGAAGAGAATTCATAACAACTCCGGCCAAAATAACTAAAGCTCTTTGCCAAGGCGGTCTCGCAAAAAACGCCCTTCCTATATCATCTTTGAGATTTGATTTTTGATTTTTGATTTGAATTCTTCCTCCTCCTGCTTCATCCTCACCAAAAAGCTTCACAAATCCACCTAAAGGAATTAAATTAATTGAATATCTTGTTTCCCCCCTTTTTTTACTCCAAAGACGTGGCGGAAAGCCAAAACCAAACTCTTCAATTTTTATGCCAAATCTTCTGGCCATGAAGAAATGACCTGCTTCGTGGATTAAAACCACAACAGATAAAATAAACAAAAAAGCCACAGCAGAAAATATTAGTGAAAGTATGTGTATTAAAACCATGCTAGTTAAATTTGAAGAAGCTCTTCTTCTTTTTTCTTTCCAAGTGTGTCAATTTCAGCTATGAATTCGTCAGTTGCCCGCTGAATTTCTTTTTCAAGACGTGATGTCTCATCTTCAGGCAAATCCCCTTTTTTAACGTTATTCATTGCGTCGTGTCTGATTTGTCTAATCATAATATGTCCGTTTTCTAATTTTTGATGCATTAAATGAATTAGCTCTTGTCTTCTTTCTTCAGATAGGGGTGGTATTGAAATTCTTAAAACTTGACCGTCACTTGCAGGATTAAGTCCGGCACCTGACTCCATAATTCCTTTTCTTATTTCTTCAATAATTGATGCGTCAAACGGAGTTAGAACTAAAGTCTGTGGATCTTGTGCATTAACTGTAGCAACTTCTAGAATTTTTAGTTTTGTTGTACCGTTGTAAACGCTAACTGAAATATTTTCAACCAATGATGGAGCTGCTTTCCCTGTCCGGATTGTAGATAAATCTCCGTGTAAAACCTCAAGAGCTTTCCGCATTTGCTCACGTGTTGTTGCAATTAGATTTGGATCCATTATTACAATTCTACTCTATTAAACTCTCTCACGACAATGTTTTCACCAAGTTTTCCGATGCTTTGTTTAATTAAATCCTGAACCGTCATCTTGGGATCCCTGACGTATTCCTGTTTTAGAAGGACGTCGACGTCTTTTGGATTCATTGCAGCAATATGCATTGCAATTTCATGGGAAAGATTTTTAAACTCCGCTGTTCTGGCTACAAAGTCTGTTTCACAAAGAAGAGTTAGCACTACTCCAATTTTTCCAGCGTGCACATAGGAATCCACCAATCCTTGGGAAGTTTCGCGCTCTTTCTTTTTCTCAGCTATCTCTACTCCTCTTTTTTTGAGAAATTCTATAGCCTTTTTATAGTCGCCCTGCGCTTCTTCTAAGGCAATTCTGCAATCTGCGATGGAGGCTTGAGTTTCTTCCCTAAGTTTTTTTAGTAATTCAACGTCTATCATACGTAATTAAATTATATATTAAAAATA
>JBBTWB010000055.1:0-1782 GCA_038078635.1 Patescibacteria group bacterium
TTCTGGAGGTGCAGATTCCCCTTCTCTTTTACGGTCCACATTATAAAATTTAATTCTATCTCCCCTGAATAGAAGGTCAATTTCTCCCTGAGGACCATTTCTATGTTTTGCAATTAAAAGCTTTGTCTGTACTACATTTGATAGTTCAGCATCAGGTCTGTAAATAAACATAACTACATCCGCGTCCTGTTCAATTGCACCGGATTCTCTGAGATCAGCAAGCTGAGGCTTTCTGTCTCCGCCTCTATGCTCTACTGCACGGGAAAGCTGAGACACAGCCAAAACCGGAATTTTTAATTCTCTCGCCAGATTTTTAAGACCTTGGGATACAATTGAAACTTCCTGAACTCTATTATCATAATGCTTCCCCGGATCAACTAACTGCAAATAATCAACTACGATAATTTTAACTTTATGCTCAAGCTGAAGACGTCTTGCCTTAGTGCGGATCTGAGCAATAGAAATACCCGGAGTATCATCTATAAAAATCGGCGCATCAGCCAAAACCCCCATAGCTTCAGATAGTTTTGCAAAATCAGTCTCTGACAATTTTCCCGTTTTAAGTCTCCATGCATCCACATCAGCCTGACCGACAAGCAAGCGGTCGACTAATTCTTCCTGGCTCATTTCAAGTGAAAAAATTCCAATGGGCAGATTCTGTGAAACGGCAATGTTTTGAGCCATATTAACAACCAGAGCTGTTTTTCCCTGTCCGGGACGGGCAGCCAATATGAGAAGATTTGAATCCTGCATTCCGGAAAGAATATTATCTAAATCCGTAAATCCCGTCCTGACTCCCCTAAGTCCGGCACCCGACTTATGAAGTTCGTCAATCCTATCAAAACTCTCCGCAAGACTGTCTTTAATAGGAACAAAGCCTTTAATATTATGTCCTTGTGTTAATGCAAAAATTGATGCTTCGGTTTTATCAAGAAGCTCTTCAGCGTCTTTGTCCTCCATAAATCCCATTTCAGCAATATTTCCGCCAAGATTTATAAGAGATCTTTTTGTGGAATCCTCTAAAATAATATCCGCATAATGCTCAATGTTTGCAGCTGTTGGAACAACATTTAAAAGATCCGTTAGATATGAGGTTTCGATCTTATCATTTTTTTGTTTCTTCAGAGTTTTCGTAAGAGTCAGGATATCAATCGGTTTTCCGTCTTCATATAAAGACATCATAGCTTCAAAAATCTTACCGTTATTATCAAAATAAAAATCTCCCGGTTTAATTTTTTCAGCCACCAGCCCTATTGACTCTTTATTTATAAGAATTGCGCCTAAAATACTTTGCTCCGCTTCTTCATTATGAGGAGGAACTTTTATGGATGCCATAAGTTTTAAAATAATAGTGTATGAGATTCCAAATTACAAGACGGCGCAGAAGATCTTTATAATTCAAACTAGCTAAGGATTACAAACTGCATTTCCGTTGGAAGCTTGTCTGCGGTTGTTGAAAATTTAGAAACAGAAACTACCTCTTTTCCCAAAGACTTTCCCACTTCTTCTCTTAGTTTGCCGTAGGCAATTATAACGCTTGCCTCTAGAGACGAAAGACTGGAATAGTTAAATTCTGACTCGGCGTTAAATACGACAATATTACTTCCTTCAATCTTATCTTTGATTTTTTCAATTGATGATCCGCTTCCAACAATAACAGATACATTGTCAACGTTTAGTCTTGCAACCGCCTTACCTTCCGCCGGAATTAGAGAAATTTTTATTCCGCCCACCTCATATTCTCCGGGGCCTTTTATAGTGATTCTCGATCCTTCTATTTTA
>JBBTWB010000056.1:0-5510 GCA_038078635.1 Patescibacteria group bacterium
AGCAACGCTTGGGGATGTTGAAAGAATAAACGGAAAACCACAGTCTGTTAAAAAGGAGGGGGAAAGAACTTTTCTTTACTACCTTACTCCTCTTGAGAACTTTACCAATACCGTAGTTCTTGATAAAAACATTGTTTCTTATTCAATAGAAAATGTTTTTGGCTCGTATAGAGGAACTGCCCAGGGGTTTAGAACCGCCTACGGCAGCCCCGACCTCTTGCTCTATGGAGTGGATGGATATTTTTGGTTTATATATTTAAACGAGGGACTTGCGATTGAGACAAACAATAGAGACATCGTATCTATTGTTTATTTCGTCCCCCAGACTAAAGAAACCTTCATGACAGGTCTTGCTAAAGAATTTAAGCTATTAGAGGCTCCGCTGGAAATGGAATAGCTCCCTTATCCCTGAATCCTGATAGGCATTATTAAATGAAGGTATCCCTTTTCTTCGGGAAGCTTAAAAACTCCGGGGTTAAGTGGTCCTGTCATTTCAAAAGAAACGGTTTCATCCTCGACGTTTGAGAAAAAATCCAAAAGATATCTTGAATTAAACGCTATTTCATTTTCTTCCCCCGTAGTTTTTGCCTCTATCTCAATTTCGTTTTCGCCGACAGATGAGGCACTTGCTGAAAAAACGACCTTGTCTTTAGAAATACCCATTTTTATTATGTTTGCGGCTTCCCTGGCAAAAACAGAACATGCTCTAACCGCATTTTGAGCAGCTATCCTATCAAAGGTGGCACCGGTTGAAGACTCTCCCGGAATTATCTTTTGATAGTTAGGGTACTCAGCCTCGATCAGTCTTCCTATAAGAGTCGTATCTCCACAGTCAAAAAGCACCTGATTGCTCTTTTTTGACGTGTAAAGCTCAATCTTCTGATCCGTTTTAATCGACAAAAGCTCTCTTATTACCCTTGCAGGAATCAGAAAGCTGAGATTGGTGCTTTTACCCTTGTTCTCTAAAAATCCTTTTTTTAAAGACAACCTAAATCCGTCCGTTGCAACCACAACCAGTCCCGAATCCTCATTTCTTATTAAAACTCCCGAAAGAGCCGGCCTACCGCTGTCAAGAGCGGCTGCAAATACAATTCTTGATATCTCTTCTTCAAACCCTTTTCTGCTAAATTCCGCCTGTTTCTCGCCTTTTTCCTCAAACAGTTTTGGGAATTCAGAAGCGGCAAGGGTTGGAAAAGTGGTCTTGAGTCTATCTCCTTTTAGCTCAAGGGTTGTATCTTTAACGCTTAGATCAATTTTCTCCTGTTCAATGCTACTAATAAGATCCGAAAATGTTTTGGCCGGAACGGTTATTGCCCCCTCCTCCTCAACCTTAGCGGGAACTTTTACAATCATTCCTATTTCAAGATCTGTTGCTGAAATTATCAGGCTTCCGTCTTTAGCTACCAGTAGAAAATTGAGCAGTATTGGAAGTTGGCTTCTGGAAGAAACTGCATGAGAAACAAAAGATAGAGAAGATCTTAGATTGTCAGAAAGTACTGTGGTTTTTAACATATATATAAATTTGTAGTTGTAGTAGGTTACCAGGAAAAGTGGAAAAAATCAACAAGGCGTGCGTAGAAAAATGTGGATAAGATGTTCATAAGTAATGTGTATTTCCGGGGGATTAATCAGTTTTAAAAAACAATGTGTAAAAAGAACTAGTTATTAAGAATTTTGTTGTGTATTTCTGTTATGCCCAGAGTTTCCTCGGAAACACTCTTTTGTTCAAGCATGTGCTCTATTTTGGTAACTCCATGGATTATTGTAGTATGATCTCTCCCTCCAAGTAAATTTCCGATCTCAGAATACGTTAACCCTGCGTCCTTTTTAAGCACGTACATACAAGTTTGCCTTGCTCTAACGAGCTTTGCATCTCTTTTAGCGCCTTTTAACTGAGTTGATTTTATTTCATAGAAATCACAAATAATTCTTATTATCTCTTCGGGACGCTGGCCTTTTTTGGGCATAGAGTTTCCGCTTAAGGCCTTTTCAGCCAGGCTTGGGCTTGCATCTTCCTCGAGGGACGAGGCCTCAGTCATTACGCGAAGAAGCATTCCTTCAAGCTCTCTCGTATCCTCTGTTTTACCGGCTATGATTTTTGCCGTTTCTATGGACAAATCGAAACTAAACTTCTTAGCCTTAGTAAGAAGTATTGCGCATCTAAGTTCAAAGTCCGGGCTTTGTACGTCCACCGTTAGTCCACCTGAAAAGCGGCTTAAGAGTCTTTTCTCAACTTTTCTTATCTCAGAGGGAGGTCTGTCTGATGTTAGTATGATTTGTGAAGAGTTATCCACCAAAATATTGAAGGTGTGGAAAAGTTCCTCCTGCACCCTCTCCTTCCCTGCTATGAATTGAATATCATCAATCATTAAGAGTTCTAAGTTTCTGAATTTTTTCTTCATGATTGAGGTTTGATTAGTTCTTATTGCTTCAACCACCTCGTTTGTGAACTCCTCGCTTGTTATATAAAGAATTTTTTTAGAGGGGTTATCCTTGTAAACTTTATTTGCAACAGCCTGCATAAGATGTGTTTTTCCTACCCCAACAGGCCCATAAATAAAAAGCGGATTATATGCAGAGCCAATTTTATTTGCAACTGCAGTAGATGAAACAAAAGCCAGTTGATTACTTCCCGAGACTGCGTAATTTTGGAAAGTATAATCAGGCCTTACTCTTGGCAGGTGTCCTACAATTTTTGGCTTGTCAGAGAACGAGAACAAGGGTCCGTCGTCCTGCTTTGTTTCTAATTGCATTCCTCGCGGGACAAAAATGATTTTCGTGTCAGTTTTAGTATTTTTATCAATAACTTTTTTAATTATGTCGTAAAACCTTTTATTTAAAAGGTCTATGATCATGGTTGAAGGGGCGCCTATTGTTGTTACGTTGTCATCACAAGAAAGAAGCGATGTGGCCTTAAATAGAGTAAGGAAATTAGCATGAGAGACCTCTGTCTCAATTTCAGCTAATACTTTTTTCCAAAGTTTGTCATTATCCTCTGTCATAGGGTGAGAAGAAGTTTAGCAGATGTGGATAACTCCGTGTCAATATTCCGAAAGTAGATAAAACCATGTCTTTTTTTACCACTTTTGAGAAAATTGATTATTTGATATAATGGTTTTTCAGTAATTAGTTACTAGATGATAGTAATTAGCGAGTTTTAATTTACAAATCATTGGTTCTCTGCTAGTATCTATTATCTAGTTTCTAATATCTATTTACTAAATATATGGAAAAGCTTGTAAAGATCAAAAAATTAAAGAGAGCAAGAAAGCACGGCTTCTTAAAAAGAAGTTCAACTCACGGAGGAAGAAAAGTTCTTGCAAGAAGAAGGAAAACCGGAAGAAAAGAACTTACGGTTTCTTAATGTTAAAGAAAGAATTTCGGCTTAATTCCTTTTCGCTAACTGACCCAAAGCAGTTTTCTTCAGTTTTTTTTAATGTTAAGACTGTGAAGAATGGAAAAGAGCTAAATAGGTTTGCTTTTGTAGTTTCAAAAAAAACAGACGCCAGGGCAACTCACAGAAACAGTCTTAAGAGAAAAGTGCGGTCATGCATAGAGGAAATATTTGATAATATAAAAACAGGAAATGATTTTATATTTTATCCTAAAAAGCAAACAGAAGAGGCGGACCGTGACCTGGTTTTTCAAGAAATAAACAAATTTTTTAAAAAAGCCAATCTCCTAAAAAAATGAAAAAAATCTCAATTACAATAATTAGCATCTATCAGGTTTTCTTCTCGACTTTATTTAAAATTCTTCTCGGGAATAGTAAATTTTGCAGATTCGAAGAAACATGCTCGGACTACACAAAAAGAGCTATAAAAGAAAAAGGATTTGTAAAAGGAATTTATCTGGGTTTGATTAGAATCTTAAAGTGCCAGCCTTACTATAAAGGTCCTTTATATAGACAGGAGATAATTTAAAATGGATGGATTAAAATCAATATTTGGCGGATTAGGTTCAGTTTTTAATTTTATCCTCAACCCTTTTATTCTCATCTTTGTAAATCTTCTTATCGCCTGTTATTTTGTGTTTGCCACTCTTAATGTTCCCTCCCCGCTGGGCTTTGCAGTTATCGCAGTCACCATAATAATCCGTGTAGCTACTTATCCTTTGGTTGCAAAGCAGCTTAAGTATTCCAAGAAGATGCAGGAGCTGGCTCCCCACATAACTAATATTAAAAATATGCACAAAGGGGATGCAAAAAGAATTCAGGAGGAAACAATGAAACTGCATAAAGAGCATGGAATAAATCCACTTGGCGGATGCCTGCCTACGCTCATACAATTACCCGTTCTTTTTGGCCTATACAGTGTTTTAAACTCAGTTGTCAATCTGGCTCCCACGGCTCAGATAGCGTATGTAAATTCACACGTTTTGCCTTTCTTAAAGATAAGTCAGCCACTGGACACAATGTTCTTTGGACTTCCGCTTGGAAAAAGTCCGTCACAGTTAATGGGCACATTAGGAATTGTAATTATCCTTATTCCTGTCGTTACAGCTTTCTTTCAGTATATTCAGGCGAAAATGATGTTTGCGCCTATTCCCGGAGGTGAAAAAAAGAAAGACGCAGCCCCTGATTTTGCTACAACCTTTCAGTCCCAGTCGGCAATTATCTTCCCGCTTCTCATCGGATTCAGCTCATTCACTTTTCCAATAGGACTCTCTTTATACTGGAATGCGTTCACAATTTTTGGTATCATACAGCAATATAAAATCATGGGCCTTGGAGGAATGGAGCCAATATGGAGAAAAATAAAAAAATAGTTAAAGAGCTGTTAACAGAATTATTTGAAAAACTTGGTGTTAAAGAGCCGTTTGAAGTCACCGAATCCGAAGAGTCAATAAATGTTGTGATCACGTCGGAAGATCCTGGACTTATTATCGGGCATCATGGAGACACCCTTGACTCCCTACAGCTGGTTTTGTCTTTAATGGTTGCTAAAAAATTGGGTGAGTATAAAAGGGTTAGTATTGAAGTTGGAGATTATAAAAAAAATAGATCGGATTATCTTAAAAATTTAGCAGCTCAAACCAAAGAAAGAGCCCTAGCTGATGGACGGGAAGTTTATTTACCAAACTTAAAGTCTTGGGAAAGACGTGAGGTTCATCTATATCTTCAGGATGACAAAGAAGTTTTTTCGGAATCTGTCGGAGAAGGAAAAGAAAGAACGCTCGTTGTTAAGCCCAGATAATCTAGACAAATTAATCTTCTACCTTTTACTTCTTTTTTTGCCAACCCAATTAGGACTTCATCTGTGGCCTGACTTTTCTTTTGTTCACGGAATAAGAATTGATTATCTCTCCCCCACCATTTATTTTACAGATTTTTTAATTGTTATTTTATTTTTGATTTGTTTAATCAAGAAAAAATTCAAACTTAGAGTCAATATTTACTTTGCATTTTTCTTTTCTCTTCTATTTGTTTCTTCTCTCTTAGCGTCAAACTACAAAGAAGCTTTTTACGGACTAATAAAGTTTAGCGAGTTTTCTTTTTTGGCATATTATGT
>JBBTWB010000057.1:0-4355 GCA_038078635.1 Patescibacteria group bacterium
CCTAGCGCAATCAACGGCTGAAGGCTTGGAGTTGCGTCTTGTTTTCCAAGAAATAAATAGAATCCGGTAACCGAGATAATTGCCAGTCCGCAAACCATAAGTCCTGTTACGGCTCCGCCTTTGAATGCCATTGAAAACGCAGGCGCGAGGCCCTTTTTAGCAGCTTCAGCTGTTCTAATGTTACTCCTGACAGCAATACTCATTCCTATAACTCCTGCAAGAGTTGAAAATATAGCTCCTATTGCAAAGCCGGCCGCGGTAAAGCTTCCGAATACGTAATAAAGCGCAGCAAAAATCAAAACTCCAATAATAGCTACTACGGAATATTGTCTCCGCATGAAAGCTGACGCTCCTTGTGCGATTGCGTCGGAGATTGCATTCATCTTCTCGTCTCCGCGCGGACTTCTTATAATTACGAAGCTTAAATAAAGTCCGTATAAGATAGAAAGAAGTCCTGCTCCAATGCAGATATTGAGGGCATTATTAACAATAAATGATAAATCCATAAAAAAATATTATACCTAAATCGAACTCAAAACTCAAAACTTAAAGTTTGTTCGCCATCTTTGCTCGGGGTCCTGTCATTCGTTTCCCTCCCGTCAGTGCTCATTCACGACTCACTGATTCCGCGCTGCCGGGATCCCTTCCTCTCGCACCACCCCTCGCAAGCCATGATTTACACGTCTAGAGTTGCCACCTTCGCATTGTTTTGGATAAAGTGCTTTCTGGGCGGGACTTCATCTCCCATTAACATTGTAAAAACAGCGTCTGCTTCTTCCGCATCATCAATTCTCACCTGTTTTAAAATTCTGTTTACGGGATTCATAGTAGTTTCCCATAATTGCTCGGGATTCATTTCTCCAAGACCCTTATAACGCTGAATAGAAACATTTCTTTTTGGTCCTTCGGTTGGCGAATCCGGCCCATCAGCCTGTATAGCTTCGCTATCTGCCTTAAGCGCTGATTTACCGCCATTTTTAATTATTTCATCTTTTTCAGCATCGGAATAAGCATAGGAAATATTTTTTCCTATCTGAACTTTATATAGAGGAGGCATTGCAATGTACAGGAAGCCTTCTTTGATAACATCAGGCAAATGTCTGAAAAAGAATGTCAGAATTAAAGTTTCAATATGTTCTCCGTCAACGTCTGCATCTGTCATAATAATTATCCTGTGGTATCTAAGCTTATCGAATTTAATAGTTTCCCCTATTCCCATTCCAAGAGCGATGATTAAATTTTTTACCTCTTCGTGCTCGATTATTTTGTCTAACCTTGCTCTTTCCGTATTTAAAATCTTACCTTTTAATGGAAGAATTGCCTGGAATTTCCTGTCTCTTCCCTGTTTTGCATATCCTCCTGCGGAATCTCCCTCAACTAAGTAAAGTTCTGATAGCGCCGGATCTTTTTCCTGACAATCGGCAAGTTTTCCAGGGAGACTCGATCCCTCAAGTGCGCCTTTTCTAAGTATTGCTTCTTTGGCGGCTTTTGCTGCAAGTCTTGCTTTTGCGGCCAAATAAACTTTTTCTAAAATCCGTCTTGCTTCACTCGGGTTTTCTTCAAAATAAGTTGATAATCCTTCTTTTATAATGGTTTGAACGACGGGCTGAATTTCTGCATTTCCCAACTTCCCTTTAGTTTGTCCTTCAAATTGGATTCTGTCCTGAGGCATTTTTACATAAACGACTGCGGTTAGTCCTTCTCTTGTATCATCTCCCGTAATTCCCTCTTCGTCATTTTTAAAGCTGCCGACTTTTTTACCATAGTCGTTTATGGCCCTTGTTAATGCCATTCTGAAACCAGTTAGGTGAGTTCCGCCATTGACAGTATTTATAACGTTAACGTATGATTCCACATTTTCCGCATAGCCGTTGTTATATTGAATAGCCATCTCAACATCTACTTCTCCCTGCTGTTTTTTGACAAATATCGTGTCGTGGATCGGTCCTTTGTTCTCATTAAGTTTTGTAACAAGAGCTGTGATCCCGCCTTCAAAATAATAATTTACTTCCCTTTCCTGTCCTTCACGGAGATCAAAAAAGTGGAAAAATAGACCAGGAACTAAGTATGCCCGCTCTCTTATCGCTTTTTTAACTGTGTCGAATTCAAAAGCAGTTGTTGAGAAAATCTTAGGATCCGGCATGAAGCTTATCATTGTTCCCGTTTTTCTATCATTTAGATCCGGAAAATCTAAGCGGGACTTGGGTAAAGTTTCAAGTTTGCTTTTAACAAGTCCGCGTGAGTATTCCTGTGTATATATTTTTCCGTCCCTTTTTACCTCAGCCCAAAGCCACACAGAAAGAGCATTTACAACTGATGCTCCAACGCCGTGCAGTCCTCCTGAGATTTTATAAGCTGAACCGCCGAATTTTCCTCCTGCGTGGAGTTTGGTCATGACAATTTCTAAAGCACTCTTTTTATAGTTTTTAACAATATCCACCGGAATTCCACGTCCGTCATCAGCTACTGTTGCCGAGCTGTCCTTATTAAGCAATATCCAAACATTTTTGGCATAACCGGCTAGTGCTTCATCAACTGAGTTATCAATAATTTCCCGCAAGGATTCATGAAGGCCAGCTATATCGGTTGAACCGATATACATTCCCGGTCTTTTTCTGACAGGTTCCAGTCCTTCAAGGACTTGGATGTTTTGTGCTGAATAATCTGAGGGGTTTTGCTTTGCCATGAGTTAGTAGTATATCCTATTTTAACAGAAAAAACGACTGTTTTCCAGGCCTAAACGTAAGTTTAAGTAATATCGAATGAAACAGAAGATTAGCTGATTTCTAGAGTGGTTATTAAATATAATTTTCTGTTGTATAATTCTGTAAAAGAGATATGAGAAAGAAGATAAGGAAGCATATTAGAAGAATTATTTTTCAGAAAAAACCTCTCCAGAAAGAAGTTTTACGTCCTCATACAGGAAACGTTCCGTTAAACATTGCATTACAAGACAGAATATCATTTTCAGTTTTAAGAAATGAGAATAATCATATTAAAAAAATTGAAAATATATCATACGAAATAAATATCAATGACAAATGGGAATGGGTTGTGAGATATGACGACCACGGAGGCACAGGCTTATTGCATCGTCATTATAGAGTAAATTTAAAAGAAGATAGAATAATAGAATCTGCTGCTGGGATAAGAAAATATAAAAATAAAGACTACGAATTAACTTGGGTTTGTAACGACATCAAAAGGAATCATATGATCTTTAGAAAAAAATTCTTAGAAGATTGCGATCTTGACTTGTATTAACTAAAGATTTATTGTACTATTAATAACCTAAATATATATGAGTAATAAGCTGCAAACTTCAAAAAATATTCAATTAACAAATAGTTTACTTTCTTTCTTAATGCACGGCAAGAATATACCCAATTTGCCCGAAGATGTTTCTTTCATACCTTTTTCTCAAAAAGATACAAAATTGAACAAAGCCAACGAAGAATTATTAGGAATTTTAACAAAAGAAGAAAAGCCAGTTGTAATTGCTGAAGAACCAAAAAAAGCTTCGGGTTCTTGGATAATTACCCCAGTTAATTTTTAATCCCTCTTCAAAACCAAATTTTTGGAAACTATCTCCTTTCAGGAGATGGTCCTATTCCTGCTTCTTTAATATCAACTCTGAATCCTGGATGCATTGCAGTAAGGATTTCCCCAGTCCTTATTCTTGCTGTTTCTGTTCTGGGTAAACCTAACGTAGTTGATCTGCCTCTAGCAAATACAGATCCTTTTCCATCGCTGGAAAGTAGAACATCAAGCAATCCAGAGTCTAATTCTTCCGGTGGCAACGTCCGAATTGAGTTGTCGCCCGAGAAAAGCTCATCTTCAAATGCAATATCAGCAGAGTCTTTGTCAAAGTCTCCAACGGGACCGATATGAATTGCATTCCCGCATCTTACAAAGCTACCTGAATAGAGGGTGTTTAACTGCTGGGGGTTATTGTATCTTGTCATTTTGGAAATTATATTGTCGCGATAACTAAAAGTCAACTTTGTGATTTCAAAACCAAATTTTCGGGGTTATCTGAGGGATTCGTTTGGTATTCCTTCTTCTATGCGTATTCTGTTGGCAAATAAGTCTACTGCTCTACTTGAGCGAAATCTAGAATATAAAGTTCCTGCTATATCATCCTCAACGTTTGCTTGTACTTCTTCAGGAGGAGTTTGGAAGGTAGCGTGAGAAGAGTTGCTAGAGTTCCATTGAACTGAGTCACTTCTTTTAATAGTCAGCGGTATTCTCCAGTCTGGGTTTTCCATGCGGAGTATTATACCAAAACTAAATTTTCTAAGTTAATTTAAATTTAAAAATAGCTCTATCAGCTCTATAACGTTTAGTTAATCTAC
>JBBTWB010000058.1:0-4003 GCA_038078635.1 Patescibacteria group bacterium
GCAGTTAAAAAGGTGGGGCCTTCAGTAGTTACTATTGCTGGAACAAAAACAGTTAGCTCTACTCAGGTAGGTCCATTTTCAATCTTTGGTTTTGGGGTAACCCCGGAAGAAAAACCGCAGACCCAAAGTATTGGCTCAGGCTTTGTAGTTTCAAGCGACGGACTAATTGTTACCAATAAGCACGTAGTTTCAGACGGAAATGCAAAATACCAGATTTTAACAAGCGTGGATAAAAAATATGATGTTAAAAAAATTTATAGAGATCCATTAAATGATGTTGCAATTTTAAAAGTTGAAGCAACTGATTTAAAAACTGTAGAACTTGGGGATTCTACAAATCTTGAAGTCGGACAATTTGTAATAGCAATTGGGACAGCTTTGGGGGAATTTAGAAATACCGTAACAACGGGAGTAATTTCCGGTCTTGGTAGGGGAATTACAGCAGGAAGTGCATTTGAAGGATATGCCGAAAAGCTTGATAATGTAATCCAAACGGATGCAGCAATAAATCCGGGGAATTCAGGAGGGCCTCTTTTAAATTCTTCATCCCAGGTAATTGGAGTAAATACGGCTGTATCATCCCAAGGGCAAAACATTGGATTTGCGCTTCCCGTTAACGTTATCAAAGCAACGCTAGATAACTTTAATAAAGGAGGACAGTTTAATAGAGCATATATGGGTGTTTCTTACCAGATGCTAGATTTGCAAACCGCGTCTTTAAATAATCTTCCCCAAGGAGCATATATTCAAACAGTAGTTCCTGCTTCTCCTGCAGAAAAAGCCGGATTGCAGCGTGCAGATATAGTTCTTGAGATGAATGGGAAAAAACTTGAAAAAGATAAATTTGAACTTTCTTCGGCAATAGCTCAAAATAAGGTGGGAGACAAAGTTAATCTTAAGGTTTGGCGAGACGGAAAAACTTTAAATATAGCTCTCATCCTAGGATCAGCTCCCGACCAATAGATGTTACAAAAAAACGTACCTCTTAAAAAATACAGTAATTATAAAATTGGCGGACCAGCTTCTTATTTTTGTGAGTTTAGCTCACGCGGTGAATTACTGGATACTCTTTCAGAGTTTGAAAAAATAGATCCGGAAGGAAAAGTGTTTGTGCTTGGAAATGGTACAAATATTTTATTTAGTGACGCCGGCTTTGATGGCCTGATTTTAAAAAACAACATTAAATTCATAACAAGAGAAAAAGACCTGATTACTGTTGGTTCAGGCACTCTTATTGATGAGCTGACTACTTTTTGTTCACAAAATAGCTTATCAGGCCTTGAATGGGCAGGAGGACTTCCCGGAACAGTTGGAGGCGGAATAAGAGGAAATGCGGGGGCTTTTTTGGGAGAAATGGGAGACAAAGTATTTCGAGTTGAGAGTTTGAGTTTGCAAAATTTGAAAGTTAATGTTCGAAACGGAAGTGAGTGTAAATTCGATTACAGGCAAAGCGTTTTTAAAAACGAAGGAGTGGATGAGGTGATTTTGTCAGCCACTTTTAAACTTAAAAAGGGGGATCAAAGGAAAATAAAAAAAGAGACTCAGGAAAAGATTGATTATAGAATTGACAGGCATCCGCTTAACCTTCCAAACATCGGGAGTACTTTTAAAAATGTTCCGGTTAAAGATGTCAGCCCGGAAGTCCGTTCAGAGTTTGAAAAATCCATTAAGCAGGATCCATTTCCTGTTCTTCCTGCAGCAAAGCTAATAATTGCTGCGGGGCTTATGGGAAAACAAGTAGGCGATGCACAGTTTTCAACGAAACACCCTAATTTTATAGTGAATACCGGAAATGCAAAAGCTAAGGATGTCCTGGAATTAGTGAATCTTGCAAAAAAAGAAATAAAAAGTAAATATGATATTTCCCTTGAAGAAGAAATAATGCTTGTTTAGCAACTAGCCACTAGCAACTAGTCATTAGTTTAGATATTATTAATTTGTGGAGTCAGTTTTTTTTGAAATAACAGTTGTTATAAGTTTAGCCGCGGCACTTTGTGTAATTTTCCGCTTTCTGAAACAGCCGCCAATTCTTGCATTCATCATAACCGGAATTATAGTAGGACCTCTTGGGCCATTCCAATTTCAGGCAAATGAAATTATGCAGTCTTTGGCATCAATTGGAATAACTCTTCTTCTTTTTATGATTGGTCTGGAGCTTAAACTTTCCGAACTAAAATCCGTAGGGAAGATGTCCGCAGTTGCAGGAGTTCTTCAAATAGTTCTTGTTTCAAGTGCTGCATTCCTTCTTTCTAAATTCCTGGGCTTTTCAAATACGTCCGCGGCTTATATAGGGATTGGTCTTGCATTCTCAAGTACGATTATGGTCATAAAACTTCTTTCGGATAAAAGAGATCTGAGGAGTTTGTATGGAAAGATGACAGTCGGTATTCTCCTGATCCAGGATTTACTCGCAATATTTGTTCTTATAATGCTCTCAACCCTAAGCGGCACAAACGCACCATTCCATATTGGTATTTCAGATATTCTTGTTGTAATTTTGAAAATCACCGTGTTATTCGGCTGGGTAATTGTTCTGTCCCGTAAAGTTTTACCACGCATCCTAAACAATATTGCCCGTTCTTCCGAATCTCTATTCCTTTTCAGCCTTGCATGGGCTTTTGGAATCGCTGCTCTTGTATCATCTCCTCTCATCGGTTTCTCAATTGAGATCGGAGGGCTTTTAGCAGGACTTGCTCTGGCTAATTCAATTGAAAGTTATCAAATTATTACAAAAATAAAACCACTAAGAGATTTCTTTTTGACAATTTTCTTTGTGACTTTGGGAATGAATGTGGTTTTTTCAGACATCTCAAGAACGTTTATCCCTGTTATAGTTTTGTCCGCTTTTGTTTTATTGGTCAGCCCGATTATAGTTATGTTTATAATGGGAGGTCTCGGGTATAAGAAGAGAACTTCATTTTTCACCGCAGTTGCACTTTCTCAAATTTCCGAATTTAGTCTTATTATGGTTTATCTGGGTAGCAGAATTGGACAGGTTTCTCAGGAAGTAGTTTCTATAATCACATTTGCTTCCGTTATAACTTTCGTTACGTCTACTTATTTTATTATGTACTCTGACAATTTATATAAATTCTTCATGCCTTATCTTGGCATTTTTGAGCGCAACAAAACAAAAGATGAAAAAGAAACAGAGCCGATAACAGATCATATAATCCTGGTTGGTGCAAACCGTATGGGGGAGGGGATATTACAGGCGCTTCTTGAGAAAAAAGAAAAAGTAATCGTAGTAGATTTTGATCCTGACATAATTGAAAATCTGAACAAAGGAAAGGGCCTGCCTGCCGGCAGGCAGGTGAAAACTTTTTTTGGCGATATAACCGATCCTGAAATTCAGGAAATGGTAAATCTTCCCAAGGCAAGTTTAATTATTCTGACTGTTTCAGATCCTGATGATACGCTTTTACTTCTTAAGAATTTAAAACACATGAAGATTAGAAAACCGAAAGTTATAGCAGCTGCTTTTGAAAAGGAAGATGCTAAAGACTTTTATAAATTGGGAGCGGATTATGTGATTATGCCCCATATTGCAGGAGGTCACCATCTTGCTGAGATGCTGGTAAATGATAACAGACTTGAATTGATTGAGAAATATGCTTCCAGAGAAAAATCACTGATTGCCTAGATTGTTTTACATAGCGTTTGTTTGTCCGGCAATACCAAGATCCTCAGAGATTTCCTTAAGAATTGTATCTATGTTTCCATCGAGTATTCCGGGGAGGTTATGCCAGGACTTATTAATTCTATGGTCCGTTAGTCTATCCTGCGGAAAGTTGTAAGTCCGAATCTTTTCACTTCTCATGCCGCGTCCGACTTGCGTTGACTTGAGAGATGAAATCTCGCTATGCTGTTTTTCCACTTCAATTTCCCAGAGCTTGGCTCTTAGCAAATTCATGGCAATTTCTCTGTTTTGTCCCTGAAATCTTTCAGTTGAAGCCGTAACTACAATTCCTGTCGGGATGTGCTTAATGCGTACTGCAGTTGA
>JBBTWB010000058.1:4103-5191 GCA_038078635.1 Patescibacteria group bacterium
AGTTCATCCGCCCAAAGCTTAGCTTCTTCTCCTCCCGCTGCCCCTGAAGCCTGAATGATAATATTTCTTTCGTCAAGGGAGCTTTCATCATTATCTCCTTGCTCGTTAAAATTCCCCATAATCTGATTTTTTTGTTTATTTAATTCAGTAAGTTCGGTCTCTGCCATTTCTTTGAGGTCAGGATCGTTTAAAAGGCTTATTGTCTCTTCGATCTTTTTATCAATAGCATCAATTAATGCTTTTCTATAATCATCCATGGGGAAATTTATCTAGCTAACTTGAGCTAACATCTCGCGGAGTGTTTTTGGAGATTCTGACTGCTTTTTTTCTTTATCTTTCTTATCTTTTGCAACCACCTGATATTTTTTAGCAGCTTCTGTTTTCTTTTCAAATTTCTGAATTCTTGAAGCCGTGTCAACAAATCTGGTTTCTCCTGTGTAGAATGGGTGACAATTAGAACATAATTCCACGCGGATTACCTCCTTTGTTGAACCGGTTGTAAAAGTATGTCCGCAAACACAAGTTACGACTGCATTATCAAAATATTGCGGGTGAATAGCCTGTTTCATAGCTTAATTATATCTTATTTCGAGCCTGATAACAAGGCATGATATAATTTCCTCATGAAAAAGATGTTAGATGGCGTTGGAGTTGGGGCAGTTATTTTTAATAAGGACGGAAAATTATTTGTTGCCAAACGCGGACCAAAAGCCAGAAGTGAAAGAGGAAAATGGGAATGTCCCGGTGGAGGACTAGAGCGCTTTGAAGAGTTTGGGGAGTGCATTGAAAGAGAGTTTAAAGAAGAATTCGGAGCAGAGATAAACTTCATAAGAGTTTTTGGTGTAATTAATCACACGATTCCTGAAGAAGATAAGCATTGGGTCGCAATTGCAGCGCTTTGTGAACTACAAAGTGGTACACCAAAAATAATGGAACCTGAAAAATGCAGCGAAATCGGCTGGTACAGCCTTGACCAAATTGGGAAAATGCCTCATTCTGTAGTTTTTGACCACGGTTTAATGCAAATACTAAGGGATTATAAAAGTAAGATTTAGAATAAGCCACAGTTTGTGGTTTACAGATGTGTC
>JBBTWB010000059.1:0-2293 GCA_038078635.1 Patescibacteria group bacterium
ATGGCAGTGGGATTAGAGATTTTCATACTATCTATATCTTATTCCTTATGTGTCTACCCAGCACAAACCTGGTGTGTCGTAAGTTGACACATCGGGAATATTATGGATTAACTCTTGGACTTTTAAGATGATAAAGCTTTGCACGTCTTGCTTTTATTTTTGGTTTTGCTTTAAAGTCAACCTTATCTACATTTGGATTTCCAACATGCCAAATTCTATCCACAGAAACATCCCCTACTGTTTTTCTTACCGTAAAGCTTTTGTTTTCTTGTCTGCCTTTTATTTGAAGAACTGTTCCTTCAAAAATCTGAGTTCTTGTTTTCTCTCCCTCAGTAATTTTTTGGAAAACTCTGACTGTGTCTCCTACTCTGAAATCAATAGTTGTAATCATAGGTGTATATTATAGCCTGAAACTTCTATTTTTTCAATCTGCTTACTGCGTCAATAAATCCCAGGAATAACGGGTGGGGTCTTAGAGGTCGGCTTTTGTATTCGGGATGACCCTGTGTACCCATGTAAAACGGATGCTGAGAAGAAGGTAATTCAATAATTTCTACCAAACCTTCCTCAACCGATCTTGCTGAAATAACAAATCCTTTTTCTTCAAACTTTTCTAAATAATCATTATTAAATTCAAATCTATGTCTATGACGCTCTGATGTCAAACCTTTTGATTTATCAATAAAGTCGTCATATTTGTCATAAAGTCCATATGCCTTTGTACCGGACTTAACAGTTGCCTGCCAAGATCCTAATCTCATTGTGCCGCCGTAAGCCCTTCGCTCCATGATTTCTTTTTGTTTTGGCATAAGATGAATCACTAAGTTTGATCCTTTTTCATCATTTTCCTCAGTATTTGCATCTTTTATGCCCAACACATCTCTTGCGTATGAAATTACAGCAAGCTGCATGCCATAGCAGAGCCCAAGATATGGAATTTTTTTATCTCTTGCATACCCGGCAGTTTTTATCATGCCTTCTGCGCCTCTTAAACCCCAGCCGATTGGTACAATAATACCATCCGGATTTCCGATCAGCTTTTCTAAATCTGCATTATCTTCCGCTTTTTGCGCATCTATCCAATGAGTTTTTACAGGTACTCCAAGCTCATATGAGGCGTGATCTATTGCATCAAAAAGCGCAGCGTAGCTATCTCTCAGCTGATAATCACCTGTTCCAAAATATTTACCGATTATTGCAACTTCTACGTGGTCTTTCTTTTCTTTAACAGCTTTAACTTTTTCAACAAATTTTTTCCAATCTGAAAGATTTGATTCATGAACAGGAAGATTTAAGCTCTCAAGAATTTTCTTTCCTAACCCTTGCTCCTGCAAAATTAGAGGAACTTGATATACGGACGGGAGATCAGGACTGGAAATAACCTTTTCAGGGCTTACATTACAAAATAGAGCAAGGCGGTCCCGTCTTCTCTGATCTAAAAACTTTTCAGATCTGCAAATTATAAAATCTGGCTGAATTCCTAAAGAATTAAGAGTTCTTACAGATAGTTGTGTAGGCTTGGTTTTAGGCTCTCCTAAATGTGCGGGGGTCGGAACATAGCTTACATGAACATGAATCACGTCTCCCGGATTTTGTAATGTCATAATCCTGCTTGCTTCGTAGTAGAAAACGTTTTGATATTCCCCTGCGGTCCCTCCAAGTTCAATAATTACAATATCAGCATCTTTTTTTTCAGCTAAACTTTTAATCCTCCGGGTAATCTCATCAGTTATATGGGGTATTGCTTCTACGTCTTCCCCGTCATATTCAAATCTTCTTTCTTTGTCAATTACAGTTGAGTAAATATTCCCCATTGTGACAAAGTTGTCTTTACCCATATCTTCATTTAGAAATTTTTCATAAGTTCCTATGTCCATGTCTGCTTCAGTTCCGTCTTCGCAAAGAAATGTATCACCGTGTTCAATGGGGTTAATCGTACCTGCGTCAAGATTGAGATAATTTTCAAATTTTAAAGGAGAAACGTTGTATCCTGCAGATTTGAGTATGAGAGAGAGGGATGCTGAGGTGATGCCTTTTCCGATACCGGAGATGACTCCGCCGGAGACAAAAATGTATTTTACCCTTTTATTTTTGTTATTACTATCGGGCACGATTAATACTATCAAATTCCGTGCTTGTAGTCAAATTTGAGCGGGATACGAGAATCCTTGTCCACCGAAGCATCAGCGAAGGAGGAGAACTCGCTTCCTTGTCCCGTTAAGCTTTGAGCGGTGAACCGGATTCGGACCGGCGACCTCTTCCTTGGGAAGGAAGCATTCTACCACTGAACTAC
>JBBTWB010000060.1:0-2245 GCA_038078635.1 Patescibacteria group bacterium
TCTTTTTGCAATCATTGATAAAAGTCCCCGTCTTGAATGAACATCATGAGAATGGTCTTTCAAGTGCTCAGTTAATCTTTCAATTCTAGTTGTTAAAAGAGCTATCTGAACTTCAGGACTTCCTGTATCTCCCTTAACCGTTGCGTATTTGTCTATAATTTCTTTTTTCTGTGTAGAACTTAGTGGCATAGTAAGGTATTATATCAAATCTTACTCCACATTGGTAGATCCTTTGAAGATCTTAGGTGATAACCAATCAGGAGGAGCTTCATCTTTTTTTTGCTCTCTAGAAAATTCTGCTTGTGCTGAATTCGAAGGAAGTGCTTGTCCTGAGTTACTTCGAACAATTGGTGCTGGAGCTTGATTTTGCTGTGGATTTCTTGGCTGAGCAAAATTAGTTCCACCTCTTGGTTGTCCAAATTGTCTGGTAGGCTGTGCTTGAACTTGAACAGGTTGTGCAGACCTTGGGCTTTCTCTTCTTGCACCATTTCTAAGAAGTACTCCGGCCATTTCAAAAGCTAGGGAACTTGTTCTTGGACTTTGGAAATTTCCTGTTGCAGAAATTATTCCGCTCATAAGATTTTGTGCGATATCGGGATCCATTGGGTACGTAAGAGTTAAAAGCATATTTGTAACCTGTTCACTTACCGAAGACGCACCTTGAGAAACCATGACAACATCTCCATAACCTTCATTACCGGTTGCTTTATCAATATTTATAATAGTAGTGTCTTTAAGAGCTTCAATTGTAAATAAAGATCCTAACTCTGAAAGCCTTTTAACGCCAACTGTAATAAGAACTGAAGGGAGATCTCCTGTTCTTTTGAAAACTACGTCTTTTTCTCCAAAGGAGAGTGAATTTTCCTTAGGTTTTACTATAATATTTAAAAATCCAGCCTCTAGAGTATATGAAACCTTTCCGATTTCATCCTGTTGATATGGAAAAGAAACTACCAAGTCTCCGCTTTTGCTTTCATATGAAGACTTAACCCTGTCTATTCCGACAAGATTTGAAACCTCAACTAAAGGCTGTTTTGAAGAAACAATTGTCGCATCTTTCCCGGAGGAAGTAAGAGTTAAATACAGTGATAAAGCGGCTCCCATTTCATCTAATCCGTAGTTTTGACCAACCACGATAGCAAGTGAGCCGTCTTTATTTAAAATATCTTTTAATCTTTGTGTATCCATTATCTATGAGCTAGAAAAATAAGTCTATAGGCTTAATTTAGCTATGGCATATTACCATATCGCCTATAGTAAAGTCAAGCGGAGGACCTATTATTATGCCTGCCTCATGTCCGGCTTCAACTTTGGAAGTCTGATCTTTTCCTTGTCTAACCGAATTTATATGCCCTTCGCCAATTACTGTCTCTCCGCGCTCAATTCTGACTTTATCTCCTTTAGCAACACGCCCTTCAAGCACTTTTACACCCATAACTATTTGCTTATCAAAAGGAAATGAGGCTAAAACTTGAGCCGTACCATAAACTTCCTCAAGTAAAGACAGTTCTTTACCCTCAACCACATCATTTATCTCGTCAAGCATTTCGTAAATGATGCTATAGCTTTTAACCAGAGTTTTCTCTGTTAAGGCGAGCTTTGCCACATCCGGCTTGATTTTTATATTAAAACCTAGAACTAAAGCTCCAATTGATTTTGCTAAAAGCACATCCGCAGTTGTAATATCTCCTGTTTTTTTGGCAATTAAGTTAATTTTTTCAGTCGGAAGCGAAGCTACGATTGCTTCAAGCGAACCAAGAGTATCGGCAACAAGAATAAGAGAAATTACGCCTTCTTTATTTCTAGCTTGAGGAGATTCTTCAACATTTTCAATAACTTGATTCTCGGAACCTTTATATATAATGTTCCCAACGCTCGGAGCCTTGTCAAAACCTAATACTTCGACTGCATCTCCAACTGTTGCTGACTCCACCTGTTTTCCCGAGTCTGAAATCAAACTGCGGACTCTGCCGGAAACTTCTCCTGTTGTTATGTCGTCTCTAATTGAAATCGTACCGTTTTTTATAACAATTGTTGCTTTAGCACCTGACTTTGGATCCTGTTTTGATTCAATTACAATTGCTTTTAATGGTAAATTTGAGGCTACATCTTTACTTTTTGGGTGCATTTCGTCTACGAGCAAAATAAGATCTAACAATTCCTTGATATTTGCTCCTGTTTTTGAACTGACCTCGATAACAGGCACATCTCCACCATAACCTTCAAGCATTACTTCTTCTTTAAC
>JBBTWB010000061.1:0-2531 GCA_038078635.1 Patescibacteria group bacterium
AATTTAACAGCACAAAATGAATCAAGACACTTTTTGGAAGGAGTAATATTCGATCAGTCCGCCTAATTTTACCGTTCGCCTTACCTACTATTCGTAGCGCGGCTCACGGAGCAATTTATGGACGGGCGAGGGGAGGTGATTTAATTGAACTTTAACGCATTAATGAAAGAATGCACAAAACCACATGCGCTGGCTCATTCGGTGAGTGGCGCCGGAGTAGCACTCCTGGTCTTATATTTTGTTCCGGTACTTGCAAGTTATGCTCTTATTTTAGGTTTGGTTTTGGTGGTAGGGGGTATCGCTTGGGATTTTATGTCCAATCCGGCTAAAAAATCAGCCTAGTAATGTGGTGTTATAATCGGCTCGTGATTTTATCTTCAAGAAAACGATTGGAAAATTACGTATGCTCGCAAATTAAGAATAAGCTTGTTTGCCGTGCTTTTAAGAAGGTTGATAGGAAATTATTTGTTCCTAAAAGATGGATAGAGCATGCTTACATTGACAACGCAATTCCTTTGGGTGGAGATTCATCAATAAGCCAGCCGTCACTTGTTGCTCAAATGATTGATTTACTTGATTTGACGGGCAAAGAGCACGTTTTGGAAATCGGAACTGCTTCAGGATACTCTGCGGCAATTTTATCGCTTTGCTGTAAGAACGTTGACACAATTGAAATTGATCCGAAATTGACCAAAAGCGCGAAGGAGAGGTTGAAAACTTTAGACTTTAAAAATATTTCGGTTCACATTGGAGATGGATCTTTAGGTCTTCCTTCAAAAGCTCCATTTGATGCAATTGTTGTAACAGCGGCGGCGGAAGAGATTCCAAAAGCTTTGGTTAATCAGCTAAAAGAGGGAGGAAAATTAGTAGTTCCGGTTCAGATGGAAGAACCGGATATGCAGGAATTGTTTGTTTGTCAAAAATTAAAGAACAAGCTTATAAAAAAGCCAGTTATCCCTGTTAGATTTGTTCCTTTAGTAAGTGGGGAATAATCCCGCCCCCATAATTGTAATGTTGTAAAGCTGTGCGTATTTTGTTATACTGCATGCCTATGAGTACTTATGAACTCGAGCCACCAATAAGTACATTAAGTGGTATTGGTACGGTTATTAGATCCGAACATCTTCCAATTTATCAACAGGTAGCAGAGTTTTTGACCCGCATAAGCTTAAGTTTTCCTCAGGACCCGCATTTAGACAAAGGTTTAATGAGATTGGCAGTTGATGGTGTTCAAGATAACGACATTTTTTGGCAAATGGCATCTGAAGAAATAGCAAAGCTATCCTCACAAGCCCCCAGCGGAATAGAGGAATAATCCCGCCCGGTGGTATAATTCGCTCAGTGAAAAAATGGTTTGTAACTTGGGATAGGCCAGAATATAAAGAGTGGGCAAAGCCAATTGCCAAAGGTTATCTCCTTATTGTTCTCCGAACCGAAAAAGAAAGGTTTTTATGCGTGAAAGCAGAATTAATTATGGAAGGAAAAGGTCTTCCCGCCTTTAAAGTTATTGAAGAAAAATATTACACATCAAATGTGGAAGCCTCAAAACAAATTAAAGATTGGATGAGAGAATAATCCCGTCCCGTCTGATCTTATTTTAAATATCCTTGTTTTTCGGAATAATTGAACTGTACACTTTTAAAGTTTTCGAAAAAACCTCGTTGGCCAACAATAGCATACCCTTCGTTGGAAACGTCGTCTGAAAAGATCGCAAAGGAAGGGAAAAATATTCTTTCGATTCCAATATCGATCATTCCCAGCCTGCCCTTTCCTAGACCTTCTTCACCCTTTTTTATTCCTCCGAAGCTTATTTCTTTTGCACTTGATAAATCCAGATTCAAAAATCTAGCTATATCCATATGGAAAATATTATAATCTGCTCCGGAATCCACAAGCACAGCATAGTTAATGCGGTTATTCCCATTTCGAATTGTAATATCAAGTAGAGGTCTGTAATATCCTTCGATATTTTTATATTTAAATTTATGTCTGACGTGGGTCATCAACCAAAATAGACAGTGTTTTTAGTAGGTACTTTGAACATTATTGGTTCTTTAAATCCTTTTACAGAAGCTTTTTTGTGAGCTTTTTTAATATCTCTATCATAGCTAACTAGTTTCCAATTCTTATCCAAAGCTACCCAAAGCCCTTTATATTTTTTATATATACTAGTCAGATCAATCGCCATATATTAGATGATTATAACATACTGATTGGGTGGGGAATAATCCCGCCCGGTTTTCCTCGTTGACAAACAGTAAGTTTAGGTTTATATTGCAACCTGTATGGCAGGATCAATAGCTCTGGAAGCAAGACCAGTAGGGCTCGCTGCGCAAGAAGTAGGAACTCCACAAATTGAATATATTCCATTTTCAGAATTAACACCAGAAAGAATAGCCAAGTTAACGGATGGAGAAATTCAGCCACTTTCAGATTTTTCCCCTGATCCTCTCATGAGAACAATTAAAACAGCTGTTTGGTTTATACACTGGAATAAAGAACATCCTGGAGTAGGAAGAGTCAGCACTATT
>JBBTWB010000062.1:0-2863 GCA_038078635.1 Patescibacteria group bacterium
GGAATTTTGAACTGGGAAAAACTGGAATAATGTGCGTAGCAACTGCTACCACTAACCCTGGATTAGTTTTAACAGCTGGCTCAGCAGCTAATCAAATCAAATAATATCCTTCTATTTCGTTTTCTGACTTTTACACAGTTACATTTAAGTAATTTTTCTTAGTACTTGTTTCTCTTAGCTTCTCTGCTATAGTTTTATTATGTTCTTATTTCTCGCTTTCATAATTGGATTGTTTTTTGGCAGTTTTTTAAATGTGCTCGCAAATAGAATTCCGCGTGGTGAAAAACTTACAGGAAGATCTCACTGTGAATTTTGTCATAAAACATTATTCTGGAAAGATCTTGTACCTGTATTCTCGTTCGTTTATCTGTGGGGAAAATGTAGATATTGTCATCATCCTCTCTCGTACCAATATCTATTTGTTGAGCTTGTAACGGGTTTACTGTTTGTAATTACATATGCGTATGTGATATCCGGAGGAATTTTCAATTTTCAATTTTTAATTTTCAATGAATTCTTAAATCTTAATTCTTTAATCATAAATCTCGTTTATTATTTGTTCATGGTTTCGAGTTTGATCGTGATCTTTTTTGCCGACCTTAAGCATGGTATTATTCCCGATAAAATAGTTATACCGGCGATAGTTGTTTCTTTCGCATATTTACTTATCATTCACCAATCATCAATTATCAATCATTTGCTATCGGCTCTCCTTTCTTTTGGCTTTTTTCTTATTATTTACATACTTACCAAAGGCAGGGCTATGGGTTTTGGAGACGTTAAATTCGCATTTTTTATTGGGCTATTCCTGGGTTTTCCCGCCGTGTTATTTGCATTTTATATAGCATTCTTGACAGGCGGAATAGTTGGGATCATACTAATTCTATGGAAGAAAAAAGCGCTCAAAAGCGCTATTCCTTTTGGTCCGTTTTTAGTAATAGGATCCGTCTTGGGTCTTTTTTTACAAAGCGTTATAATTCACCTAATCTCCCCTCTTTTATAAAGAAACCTGATGGTTTTACGTTTATTGAACTTGTTATAGTGATAGCTATATTAGGAGTTCTGATTACGGTATCCATAGCTATTATAAACCCGGCTTTTCAGCTTAAAAAAACAAGAGATGCACATAGAAAATCTGATTTAAGACTTATTCAATCCGGGCTTGAACTTTATAGATCTGATCAGCAGGAATATCCTGGAGGAACTCAAATTAGCGGAGCTGGCGGGAACACAATATGGTCTGTAATTAACTGTCCCCCGTCTCTCGTAGATGATGATAGCTGCAGCGGTGTTCCCTACAACAGCGTCTATATTCAGACAGTCCCAAAAGATCCTAAGACCGGGTATGATTATTATTATGATTTATTAGGAAGTGGCTACGCATTATATTCCTGTCTTGAAAATGCCTCTGATCGGGAAAAGCTTCCTTTAGGGAGCACCAACCCAGCCTACCCAGACAGTACAATAATAAGTGCCCTAGGCTGTACATCCGGTGCTTACTTTGCCGTAACCAACCCATAATTTTTATGGTGCGAATAAAGATTTTTTTACATTATTTAAATGTTTCTAAAGGTTTTTCTCTGATAGAGATAGTTCTAGTTTTGGCAATAATTATATCGATTTCTACAATCGGTTATCTCTCTTTAGGAAAATTCAGCAAATCCCAAAATCTTACTTATTCCTATACAAATCTATTGAATGATCTTAATGAAGCTAAATCGAATACTCTTTCGCAGGTTAAATCATCAAAATGTACTGCGGTTCAGACTTTGGTGGGTTATGAAATAGCTGTAAGCAATAGCAGTATCCCAAATTACTATACTACTAAAGTAGTTTGTGCGACAAATCCTTCCGATTCCACAACCTATACAAAAACTCAAGTTAAGAAAGTAACACTTCCAAACAACATAACCATAAATATGAGCCCTACGTCTTCGCTTATATTTTTCATTCCTGATGGGATACCAAGTGTAAGTTACTCAGCAACTCTAAAGAGCGGTACCCAGAGTGTTTCTCTGGGGGTGGATGAGCAAGGAGTAATATTGCATTGAAAAAACAAAAAGGACAAACATTGGTTGAAGCCATTCTCTCTCTGGCTGTGATATCAGCAGTAATAACTGCAGTAGTTACTGCTGTAATTACTTCTTTAAACGGTGCAACCTATAATAGGAATGAAAATTTAGCGCTTAATTATGCACAGGAAGGAATAGATGTAATAAGGGATAGCAAGAGCGCAGATTATGATGTGTTTATATCATCATACCCTGACAATTATTACTGTCTTGGAAAGGAAGACAACAGCCTTACAGACTATTCTGATTGCGATCAGCCATCTGATGTAAATATAAGCAGCAGATTTAAAAGGATTATATATATTAACCAAAGCGGAAATCTTCCTCCTTCTGACGGCAGTACGCATAAATGTTCAATCCCCGGCTTTTATGTGGCTTCAATTGTCAGCTGGACTGATGGAAAATGCGATACGGGAAGCCAGTGTCATCAGGTTAAGCTTGAATCATGCTTTAGCGATTTAAATACACTGCCTACACCATGAATAGAACAAAGGGCTTTACCCTAATTGAGTTATTGGTTTCAATTGCAATAATAATTGCATCCGCTACCATAGTTGTTGCAATTATCTCGGCCACTTTTAGAAGCTCAAATAAAACTACATCGGTTGATCAGGTGAGACAATCAGGAAATAATGCTCTTAATCAAATTTCCAAGATGATTCAATTTGCTGATGATTTTCAGAGCGCATTTGATGGAGCGCATGATGTGTCATTTTGCCCTGTGACTGAAGAAGAATATGAGAAAATTGCCCTTGTTGTTGATGGTGTGACAAGAGAAATAGCTTGCGGAG
>JBBTWB010000063.1:0-3350 GCA_038078635.1 Patescibacteria group bacterium
ATCCGAAACGCTGCTACCAAAGTGAATGAGATGTTTTTTGCCATTATTGTCAAAATAAATGTCTTCGCTGTAATCCGGAACCGGGCCTTCCGCAGCAGGCTTTCTTGTGCTGATATATTTTCTGGCGGTTACGCCCGCAACCGTAATTTCTTCTTTTGTTACACTCACAAATTCATCTGTGGCTGGTTCGGTAAATGAAGCTGCGCTTACCACTTCAATCTCAAATCTTCCGCCCCTACCGCATGTTTCCATGCTTTCTTCGTCTTTCGTATCCGTTGCAGTTCTAGTTTTGAGCGTTAATTCTTCTCCCGGGCAAATAAGTCTCACATAATTTTCCCCGGGATATTTTATAGAATATCCGCTTCCGGTATTTGTATAAAGTTTCCAATTTGCAGTTGCTGAAATTTCTGCTGTTGTGGGAGTAGGAGTTGAAGTTGTTTGATTTGAAGTCTCAACAGTAGGAGTTGGAGCTGTGGTTTGACTTTGCTTCGTTTGATTCATAACAGAATATGCGCCGAATGCTCCCAATAAGAGCAAAAGAACTGCAATTACTAAAAATGGCCATTTAGATTTTAAGCTTGAGCTTTTCTGCTCGTGTTCGTGGTGTTCTTCATGATGTTCAACCGGAGGCGTGTGACTTTCCGCATGAGGTGTTTGGCCTTGGTTACTTTTCTCTTCCATTAATTTGAGTATTTCAGGCTTTTAGGGCAAAGTCAACTAAGGACATTTTGCGAATTCACAATTAGGTCCTTCGCGTCCAACTGCTGTGCCGTCTGGGCATATCTTTGCTTCCTGGGTACATGGTTTTTCTCCGTTGGTACCTGGACTATTTCTGTAATTAAAACGGCCACTGTTTAATTCAAAATAGCTCCATAGCATAGCAATAATCGCAAAAAACAAAAAAAGAACTACGAGAAGATGAATTCTATCCGAATAATGATGTGCTCCATGCCATTTCTCTTTAGGTGTTATGTCGTGCATCTTAATATAATTTCCAAGCAATAACTACTATAATTGCTAAAACAGTAACTTGTCCGACAATACCCCAAGGCTTATCCAATTTACTATCAAACTTTTTCTGGAATTTATAAGCCCAGCTAAATGGAGGGAAATTCCAGTTGAAAAATAGATAAGGACCAGTAACAATATCAAAAAAAGAAGCTGCAGTGACTATAATAAATGCATAAATTAAACTTGTTTGTGGAAACAGGAAGCGGACAAGAAATACCGTAAGTCCAATTGCCAGGAGTACGTCAAAGATAGTGTCAGTCCAAAATCTTCTGAGAGACTTAGATTTTCTGTTTGTGCCTGTATCCCAATGGGGGAAAAGATCTGCGGCTATATGGGAAGCTAGAGCTATGGGAATTGCTAAAATTGGGTTTGAAATTGTTGCGGCAATAGCAACGCCTATAACTGCGTGTCCTGTTGCGGTCATAGTAAAAAGTATAAAGTATTAAGTATTATGTATCAAGTATTGTGGTAGACCTTGACAAAGTGATTTAAGGTATATCATGATAAGATCGATGGGAAAACTCAAATTTATTCTCCCTTTATTTTTTGCCTTTTTTCTTTTGGCAGCTTCCTCCTCTTTTGCGCATCACAGAGGAAAAGTCCTAGGTGTTTCAACGCAGAGTTCGGATCTTGTTTTTCCTGAAGTTAGTGCAGGCCCCGGCGCGATTCTTCCTGACAGCCCTTTTTTTGTTTTTGATACAATCTGGCAAAAAGTAAAATTATTTAGCGCGAGGTCAGCGGAGGATAAAGCAAAAGTTAGGGCACAAATAGCTGGAGAAAGACTTGCAGAGCTTAGAATCATGTTATCTCAAAACGATCCTGATGGAATAGCAATTGCGCTTTCCCAAATGGAACAAGAAGCGCAACAATCGTCCACGGAGCTTAGTCAAGCCGCCGCTAGCGGACAAAATGTTGAAGAGGCCGCAAAAGAATTAAATGAGGCAATAAAACTACAGAGAAAAGTTTTAGGATTATTAGCAAACCAGACAGATGGGCAGTTAAGACTTCAAATAAAAGCGGCGCGAGAAGCACTTAAACTTTCAAAAGTTGAGGTGGAAGATGAGCTTCCCGAAGAACTCTTGGAAGACGAGATCGAGAATGAGTTAGAAGATGAAATAGAAGAAGACGCAGATGAAGTGGAAGATTTAACAGAAGAGCTTGAAGACCAGATAGAGGAATTGCAAGAACAGGCAAGCGAATCTGCAAAAAAAATAGATAAAAAAAGAGTAGAGGCTATAAAAAAAGCAATTGAGAAAAAAAATGAAGAACTAAAAAAAGAAAATGAACTTTTACAAAAGGCAGAAAAACAGCAGGCGGAATTCGCAAAAAAACAGCAAAAATTGCTTCGGGAAAAAGCTAAGAAAGCAGCTGAAGCGGCAAAAGAACTAACAGAACAGATCTCAAGCGAGAATGAGGAAGATTCCAATTCAGAACCTGTTTCAAATTCCGGAAGTGGAAGTTCTGGTTCGGGCGGATCTGGTAGTTCCGGATCCAGTGGTTCTAGTGGGCATGATGGCGGAGACGATAACTAATTTGCTTCAATAGCCTCAAAAAATATATAATTGCATGATGAAGTTGAACGCTAAAGAATTGCGGACTACTAAATCGACTCCCGCGCAGTTTAAAAAAATAAAAAAGAATCCGATTTATATTATCTTGGATAATGTTTTAGATACTTACAATATTGGTGCCATTTTTAGATTAGCAGATGCGCTGGCCTGCGAAAAAGTAATTATTTGCGGAGAATCTGAAGTGCCCCCACACACAAGAATTAAAAAAGCCTCAATTAATACTACGGAATGGGTGAGTTGGGAATACAGCCCGACTGCGGTCGAGGCAATATTAAATATCAAATCTCAAATATCAAATATTCAAATTGTTGCGATTGAACAGAGTTCGAAAAGTGTTCCATACGATAAGTTTGATTATAGTTTCCCAATTGCTTTGGTGGTTGGGCATGAGTCAAATGGAGTTAGTAAAGAAGTTTTGGACATGGCTGATGCAATAGTAGAATTACCAATGTTTGGTGTTAACAAAAGCCTAAATGTAATGGTTTCGCTCGGGATAGTTCTTTATAAGGTGATCAGGCAACCTCATCTCTAAAAAGAACACCTGCTTTGATAAATGCTTCGGTATTTTCCACTGGTCTATGGAAGAGTTGGGCGGGGTAGTTTTGTCTAACCACAGTACCATTAAATCTAATTCTAGCGCTTATCCTATCGCCATTTCTAGCAATACCAAGACCTAGTCCTGGGACTGGCTCCAACTGATTCAAAGCAAGAAGTCTGCCTGCCACCAAATATTCAGCCAGATTTCGAAGATGTGCAATAAGGGGACTA
>JBBTWB010000064.1:0-4812 GCA_038078635.1 Patescibacteria group bacterium
TAAATAAATTATGCTATACTCGAACTCAGTAATTAGTTACTAGATATTAGATACTAGATTGAATGAAATACAGTACTTTTTTCCCAAAATCGCGAAAGCAGGAGTTTAAAGATGATTTGTCTATTAATGCTAAATATTTAATTAAGGCAGGATATATTGATCAGCTGATGGCGGGAAGCTACACTCTTTTACCTCTTGGATTTAGGGTCGTTGAAAATATTAAAAATATAATCCGTGAGGAATTAAATAAAACCGGAGCACAGGAGCTTCTGATGCCTCTTCTTCATCCACGGGATATTTGGGATCAAACAGGCCGTTGGTCAGACCCTGATGTCAAACAAATCATGTATCAATTTAAAGATATTCACGGTAAAGAGTTTGGTTTGTCTTTTACACACGAGGAGATTGTTATGAATCTGCTTGGCAAAATGATCCAGTCATACAAAGATTTGCCGGTTAAGGTTTACCATTTTTCTACAAAATTCAGAAATGAACCGCGTGCAAAGTCCGGAATTTTAAGAGGACGCGAATTTATGATGAAAGATTTATATTCGGCTCATGTATCAGAGGAAGATATGTATAAATATTACAATTTAGTTAAAGACGTTTATATTAAGATCTTCAAAAGAATCGGGCTTGATGTTTTGACAGTTGAAGCATCAGGTGGCGTATTTACAGATAAAAACAGCCATGAGTTTCAGGTTTTAAGTGACGTTGGGGAGGATACAATTTATACATGTGACTGCAGTGACAAGAGTTGTGATTGCAAATTTTCGCAAAATAAAGAGATATTTAAGGGTCAAGATGGAGACAAGTGCCCTGAGTGTGACGACTGCATTATAAAATCTGCAAAATCAATCGAAGTGGGAAATATTTTTCCGTTAGGTACAAAATATTCAGAGAGCCAGAAAGTTTTTTATACTGATAGTGAGGGAAATCAAAAGCCGATTTGGTTTGCCAGTTATGGAATCGGGCCAACCCGGATAATGGGAGCTTTGGTTGAGGTTTTTCATGATGATAAAGGAATTATCTGGCCTAAATCAGTAGCACCATTTCAAGTTTATTTAGTAAGTTTAAACAAGAACGATGAAGCGGAAAAAGTTTGTTCTGAATTGGAGGGAGCAGGCATAGAAGTTTTATATGACGATAGAGATATATCAGCCGGAGAGAAATTTGCTAATGCTGATCTCTTAGGATTTCCATACCGCTTGGTGATATCGGAGAAGTCTGGAGACAAAATTGAATTTAAAGAAAGAAACGGATCAGATGTTGAGCTTTTAAGCCTAGATAAGGTAATTTCTAGAGTTGGGGAAGAAATGGAACGTCTAACTTAAGAATATAAATCCACACAAAAGCATAAATTACCAGTAGAATCAAAATTACAAATCCTATCAAAAGCCCTTTTCCTATTCCGCCACTTTTTTTAACGGGTGTTGTCCCTTTATTTACTTCCGAATTGTGGGCGTTAAAGGCAATTGTTGAGTTAATTGCCGGAGTCGGATTAAGATGCTGCTCCGGTGCTGCTTGAGGTGGAGCTTGAAATTGCGGCTGCTGTGGTGTTGACGCAGCTTGAGGCTGCATAGCGGGAGTAGGTTGAGCGGGCGGAGGCTGAACTGCAGAATTTAGAGTCTGCGGAGCAACAGATGGGCCATTCATTACGCGGTCATATGCTTCTTTAAGCTTGGGATCAAGTCCGGACAGTTTTGGATCCATGTTAATTATAGTTTGAAGTTTTAGAAGTTTTTTGTCAAGAGAGGTAGTAGCGCTGAGGTCGCAGGTTTCTTAGCCGCCGGTTATCCGCATTTGCTCAGCACGCTCGCATTGTTGATTTGAAAATTCCTGATGAACCCGCTCGCTAATGAAAGCCGGATTCCAAAGTTTTTCTTAATTTAAAGTTAATCTGCCAATCCGTCTTTCAGTTGTTTCGCAAATGGAATACCCACCGGCCTTCCTACGGTTTATGTAGAGGATTTGAGGAGAGTTTCTAAGAATTCATTAAAGCTTATTCCGACAGCCTTTGCAGCTTTAGGCATTAGGCTTTCGGAAGTTAATCCCGGGATTGTATTTATTTCCAAAACGTACACCTTATCTTTTGTAGTCATGAAATCAGTTCTGGAATATGTGCCTAAATTAAAATGTCTATGAATTTTTAAAGCTACTTCTTGGGATTTTTCCTGAAGATGTTTGGGAACTGAAGGGGCGAATGGAATTTCTTTCGTTTCGGGAGAATACTTATTTTCATAATTAAACCAACTGCCCGCGGGCGGAACTATTTCGAGCACTGGGAGGGCTTTATTATTTAAAACTCCGACCGTTATTTCTGGTCCCTCCACGAACTTTTCTACGTATAGATCCACATCTGAATTAAGTAATTTTTTTGTATTTTCATTTTCAAGATCGTTTGCAGATTTAAGAATTATGACTTCGCGTGATGAGCCGCCGTTGGAGGCTTTTAGGACACAGGGAAGTCCAAAATCTAAAACATCTTGTTTAGTTTTTACAATTTTCCAGGGAGAGGTTTTAATTCCGTTTTTATCACAAAAGTGCTTGAACGGAATTTTATACCAAGCTTGTCGAAGCCCCTTATAATTTCTAGTGCCAACTATTGGTTTGTTGATTTTCGATAAAAACTCGTGGAGTATGCCTCCTTCTCCTTCTTCTCCATGTAGAACAGGGAAGAGAATATCGTATTGTTTGGCAAGTTCAATGATCGGTTTGTAGCCGCCGGTCAGGTCATAAAGCTTGACAACATGGCCATTTTCTTCCAACGCACTTCTAACATTCTTTGCAGAAGTTAGGGAAACTTCACGTTCTGAAGAATTACCGCCGGTTATCAGAAGCACTTTCATAATAGAATTGTACGATAACAGATAGGGTTAGCAAAAGCAAAAAAGCTTTCAATTTGAAGCTGAAAAGGGTATACTTAACCAATAATTATGAAAATTATCGTTACACATTCCGCGCCGGATCTAGATGCAGTAACATCTGTCTGGCTTATAAAAAGGTTTCTGCAAAATTGGAGCGATGCGGAAGTTCAGTTTGTTCCCGCTGGTTCCCGGATGGAAGGCTCTCTACCGGGTTCAGAAGTTGTGGACGTTATTGAAAAAGTTAAAGGAAATGAAGTTATTCAGGTGGATACAGGATTGGGGCCTTTGGATCATCATCAAACAATGAGTGATAAAGTTTGTGGTGCGAGTTTAACCTGGGATTACGTAAGAAAAGATAAAGAAATGCTTAAAGACACTGATAAAATTCATGACCGCGAAGAAGCAATAACGAGGATTGTAAATATAGTAATTGAAGATGATCATTTTAAAGATGTTTTCAGGCCGGATCCGACCGCTGATTATTTCGAATTTATGTTGGGAGAAATTCTAGACGGACTAAAACTTCAAAAACCAGATGATGATAAATTTTATGTTGAGTTTATAATGGCGTGTCTTGATGCGGTCATGCATTCTTTTGAAAATAGAATTTGGGCGGAGAAAGAAATAAAAGAAAACGGGAAGGCATTTGATACAAAATGGGGAAAAGGAATCGGATTCGAAACAATAAACGATGATGTAATAAAACTTTCGCAGAAAATGGGATTCACAGTTGTTGTCCGGAAAGATCCGCGCAAAGGTTATGTCAGAATAAAAGCAAATCCTAAGTTTGATATTGATTTTACGAATATATATGAGCAATTGAAGAAAATGGACCCTGAAGCAACGTGGTTTTTACACGTATCAAAAAAGATGCTTTTAAACGGTACACCCAAAAATCCTAAGATGAAGCCAACAACATTGAAACTTGATGATATAATAAGCGTGCTTAAAAAATGAAAGATTGTGTTTTTTGCAAAATTGGAAGTCACGTTATTCCAAAGGAATTTGAATATGAAGATAATGAAGTAATGGTTTTTCCTGATATAAATCCTTCAAAAGACATACATATTCTAGTAGTTCCAAAGAAACACGTTGAAGATTTTTTGGAATTGAAAGATTCAAAACTTATGACAAAGTTGTTTAATACGATTCAAGTTATGATAAAGAAACAAGGGCTCGCCAAAAAAGGTTATAGAATCTTGTTTAATGGTGGAGGAGCAGCAGCAATAGATCATTTGCATATACATATAATTGGTCCGATTGATCGGAACTTTAGAATTTAAAGGAGGTGTTTGTTTAATTAATATGGTAGTAGTAAAAAAATCACCCGGAGACAGCGATGATTCTTTGATAAGAAAATTTTCAAGGAAAGTTATGTCTGAGGGAATAGTTCAGGAAGCAAAAAGAAGAGAATTTTATTTAAAACCTTCACTTGCCCGCAAGCAAAAAGCTGAAGATGCCAGAAGGGTAAAAAAAGTTTGGTAATTTTGATGGGGAATCTTAATGTTTTAATTTTTGTTGAAAGCAGGTATAAGGTTAATAGAAAAAGAATCCGCACCGCACTTTCAAATCTTCTAAGTGAGCAGGGAGTTAATTCTCCTGTTGAAGTTTCTGTTGCGGTAGTAGGCGACAGAAAGATGCGGGAGCTCTCAAAAAAATATAAAGGAGAAGATAAAACACGTAATATTTTATCTTTTTCATTAACTGAAGGAGAGAAAATGACTGTTCCAGCGGGTGTATTAAGACTGGGCGACATAGTGATTTCATACCCGGTGGTTATAACAGAAGCTTCTCGTGATGAAGTTTTAGTAGATGATAAAATTGATGAGCTGGTAGTTCACGGAATGACACACTTGTTGGGATTACATCATGAGTAGAAGTTGCGCTGAGGTCGCTCACAAAATTTTCTTGGACCCGCATTTCGCTTTCGTCCTTCGAAAATTTC
>JBBTWB010000065.1:0-19939 GCA_038078635.1 Patescibacteria group bacterium
AAGAAATATTAAGAATGAGTGGTGGAAGTCTATGGTTGGGCTGCGCTCAGACGTTGTTGGAATAGATGCAGCTATAATGATGAATCCGCAGGTTTGGCGCTCATCAGGGCACTTAGAAGCTTTCACAGATCCTTTAGTTGAGTGCTTGGTTTGTCACCAAAGGTTTCGGGCTGACAAAAGAGAAGAAATCGCCGGGCATGAAAATTCGCACAAAGCAGAAGGCTTGCCTGCCGGCAGGCAGGTTGAATGGACAAGTCCAAAAAAATTCAACTTACTTGTTGAGGCAGAGCTTGGAGTCGTAGAAGGAGAGAAACAAAAAGTCTATCTAAGAGGAGAAATAACACAAGGTGCTTTTGTCAATTTTGAAAACGTTGTGTCCTCTAATCGTGTCAAAATTCCTTTCGGTATTGCTCAGATTGGAAAAGCATTCAGAAATGAAATAACTCCGGGAAACTTCACATATAGGAGTAGAGAATTTGAGCAAATGGAGCTTGAATTTTTTGTCAGACCGGAGAAGGAAGAAGGAGATAAATGGTTTGATTACTGGAAAAAAGAGCGTTTGGAATGGTACAAAAGCTTAGGTTTGACCGAAAGCAAACTTCGTTTCCGAAAACACGAAGATAGCGAGCGCGCTCACTACGCAAAATATGCCGAGGATATTGAGTTTGAAGCTCCTTTTGGATGGAGTGAATTTGAAGGAATTCATCATAGGGGAGATTGGGATTTGTCCCGCCACAAATTAGGATACATGGATGATCAGGGGCAAAAATTTACTCCCTGGGTTATTGAAACATCAGGCGGAGTTGACCGCTCAGCTCTCTTCTTTTTGCTTAATGCGTATCAGGATGATAGCAAACGGGTTTGGCTAAAACTACATCCGCGTCTTGCGCCATATAAGGTAGCGGTATTTCCATTGCTTGCTAACAAACAGGAATTGGTTGAGAAAGCTCGTTCGATTTACGATTCTTTAAAACCCAGTTTTATGACTGCGTGGGATGACAGGGGAAATATTGGCAAGCGATATCTATCCCAAGACGAAGCAGGTACTCCATGGTGTGTGACCGTAGATTTCCAGACTCTTGAAGACGACACCGTCACAGTCCGCGACCGCGACACAGCAGAGCAAGAAAGGGTAAAAGTTTCAGAACTCGCCGCATTTGTTGCAAAAAAGCTTGAGTAGGCATTCTCTTAAGACGCCGGGTACCCACATTTATTCAACACGTTCGCACTCTTGATTTGAACTTAGAATTTGATTCGCTCACTAATGAAAGCCGGATTCCGAGGTTTGTTCTAGATTAAAAATAGCTTGCCATCCGTCTTTCAGAAGTTTCATAAATGGAATACCCAGCGTCTTTTAGGAATTCAAGGAAATTTCATCAGCTCCCCGCGCATAAGATCAGCTTGACAAGAGATCAAAATTTCGTTTATTCTAAATCTAGTGGAACAGCAAGCAAAGCCAAATCAGTTAAGTAAATTAAAAAACAGAAAAGTTTTAGCAGCAGCAGCTATTTTTTTAATATTGGCAGTTCTTGGTGCAGTTTTCTTCATGAACAGGCAAGGGAGTGCGCCCACAGAGGAGAGTCCATTCGAGACATCAAATCTTCCTTCGCTTTCTCCGGAAGATATAGGAATGGTAGTTACTGTTAGGAAAGATGGTAAGGCATTAATGTTTGAGCTCACAAAAGCGGATGACATTAGTAAAGTTGAGTATACAATTGAATACGAGAAAGAAATTGACGGAGAAAAAGTTCCTGAGGGAATTTTCGGAGAGATGAATATTGGAGAAGATGGGATTACAAGAACAGATTTTAGGGAGTTTGGAACATGCTCTGCAGGAAGATGCAGGTATGACAATGTAGTATCCGACATAAAAATAACTCTTAAAGTTACAAAGAAAGACGGAAAAGAATACCAGGTAGAAAAAGTTGTTAATCTTTAAAAAAGAACGAAATATTATTCTCCTGCTCCTAGTTTGGGTTTTTAGTTTGTCCCTTGCTTATTCCGTCCTATCAATTACCCGTCATAATCATTTTGAGTCAGGCGGTTTTGATCTGGGGATTTATGATCAAGGGATTTGGCTTTATTCACATCTGGAGACACCTTACAGTACGATAAAAGAAAGGTTACTCCTTGGAGATCATTTTACAATTACCCTGCCTCTGCTTTCTCCGCTATTTTACATTTGGGATAATGTCCGCTCCCTTCTTATTGCCCAGGCGTTCTTTATTACATTTTCATCATTTGCCGTTTATCTAATAGCCCGTATCCGCAAGCTTTCTCATTCTGCCTCGTTTTTATTTGCAGTAATTTACAGTTTGTTTTATGGAATCCAGTACGGCGTATATTTTGACGCCCACCCGATTGTTTTTGCCGCGGCCATCCTTATGTGGTTAATTTATTTTTATGAAAGCAAAAGAATCAAACTTTTCTTTTTAAGCTTGGTTTTATTCCTTTTAACCCAGGAGAATACGGGAATTGCTCTTGCAGGAGTTGGCATTATTTATTTCTTCCAAAAAGAACACCGAAGAAACGCCGTTTTATTTATCCTGGGCGGTTTATTAACGAGTTTGGCAGAGGTCAGAATTATCTCTTACTTTTCACCTTCAGGATACGAATATAGTCCGCATTTCAATCTAAATCCAATAGATTATTTAAAACGATATTTTGACGCCCCCGATAAGATTTTAGTCTGGAAATATAGCCTGAGCAGTTTTTCATTCCTACCCCTTCTTTCCCCGCCTTCTATTTTAGCCATGATGCTGGATTTATCTCAATATTTCCTTCCCGATAAACAATACCCGCATATGATTACCCCTTTTTTCCACCATAGGGTAATTTTAGCTCCAATCCTGGCTTTGGGAAGCCTTCAAGGCATACTTTTTCTTAAAAAAAGAGGGTTAAACACAGCGTATCTACTGCTCGGTGCTTTTATTGTTGTTTCCTTCTTTCAGTTTAAAAATCACAACCCTCTAAACAAGCTCACAAAACCCATATATTATGCCAACTACGCATGGATGGATGATAACGAGAAAATTATCGCTAAAGTTCCTAAAAACGCCTCTGTAGCCTCCCAACAGAGCCTTGTGCCGCACCTTTCACATAGGAAGTACATTTACCTCATTTGGCCTCGGAAAAAGAGCGATCTAAAGCTATGTTCCGGTCAAAAAGAGTGCTGGTGGCTTGATTTCGGAGGCAAACCTGAGTATTTAGTAATAGATACCCATGAAGGAGCAACTTTGACTCAACTTCTGGAAAGCCGAGAAAACTTTGTTTCCGCACTTTCAAACATGCAAAAAGCAGGAAAGATAAGTCTATTCAAGTCCCAAAACGCCGCCCAAATCTACAAAATAAATTACCGATAATTTTCCCCCAATATTCTCACAACATTTAGTGTTTTAGCGCCGTTTTCCACACTATTTTGCTTCATTTGCCTCTTGACAGGGCTTTGTGAAAACCGCAGAATGTATATATCTAGCACAAAGTGGGAAAAAGTGGGATAAGTTTAGCTTTGAACTGGATCAGGCAGCCCGCGCCAAAGGCGGGGTAAATATGTTAATAGGCAGGCATGAGTGTAAAATTGATGAAAAAAACAGAATCTCTTTTCCAAAGAAATTTAGAAAAGAACTTGGGGACAGTCTAATAATTACCCAGGGATTCGAAGGCTCTTTGATAGTTATATCAACGGAACAGTTAAAGCTCTTGCTTGAAGGAACAGAGGGAAAACCCATTATTGATAAGTCTGCAAGAGAAATAGAAAGGTTTCTTTTAGGCTCTGCAGAAGAAGTAGAGCTCGATAGCAAAGGAAGATTTATAATTCCGGAACATTTGAAGAAATATGCAAATTTGACACAAGAAGTTAGCTGTTTAGGAATTATAAGATATGTGCAGATTTGGGACAAAAAGCATTGGGAAGAGCATAATCTGAAACTCGTAAAAAGAATTGAGCCAATAACTGAAAAACTAAATGCCGAAAAATGAACAATTATCACAAATCAGTACTCTTACGAGAAGTTATAAATGCGCTAAACGTCCGGAATGGTCAAAAATATATAGATGCCACTTTGGGTGGCGGCGGCCATACTAGTTCGATAATCGAAAAAGGCGGAATTGTTCTTGGAATAGACGCAGACGAAGAAGCGATTGAATTTGTTTCAAAAACCCTCGAATTGAGAATTAAGAATCATGAATTAAGGCTTGCGAGAGGGAATTTTGCTGAAATTGATCAAATTGCAAAAGAAAGCGGATTTGAGAAAGTTTCGGGAATATTGTTTGACTTAGGAGTTTCATCACACCAGCTGGATAAACCTGAAAGAGGGTTTTCCTACCTTAATCTTGGGCCTTTGGACATGAGAATGGACCAAAGACTTGGAGTTAAGGCAAGCGATCTGGTAAATGCCTTAGGAAAGAATGAACTATATGAAATATTTATTAAACTTGGCGATGAACATCGTGCACGTGCCATTTCTGAATCTATTATTAGCACCCGTAGAGTAAAGCCATTTGAAACAACCAATGATTTGGTTGAGATTTTGGCAAGCTCATACGGATTTAACAATATATCTGAATTTGCAAAAGCGACGAGCAGCAAGAAAGTGTTTCAGGCTCTAAGAATTGCTGTGAATGATGAGCTTGGAAGCTTGAAAGCCGCTCTTCCGAAAGCTTTAGAACTAATTGATGCAAAGGGAAGAATCGTAGTTATTACTTTTCATTCTCTGGAGGACAGAATTGTAAAAAGGAAGTTTCTGGAGTTTGAAAATTCCGGAAAAGGAAAAGTAGTTACTAAAAAACCGGTATTGCCGAGTAATTTAGAAATAGAACAAAACAGCAGGAGTAAAGCGGCAAAACTCCGAATTTTTGAAAAAAAATAATAATATGAAAAAACCAGTTTTAATTTTGGTCATTCTAATCATTATAATGATAAGTCTTTTTGGAGTAAGAACTGTTGTTTCCAACAGAATTTCAACATCAGGCGTTGCGCTGGGCGTAACGGAGGATGAAATTAAAACATACAAAACAGAAAACGCCCTACTCCGGGAAAAAATATTCGGATTTGCATCATTTACCCATGTTTCCTCCATTGCTGCAGAAATGGGCTTTGTTGAGAGTAAATCAGCGCTCGCAATATCGCGCAGTATGCCGATTGCCCGGACGCAATGATGCGCTACAGAATAGTTTTAGGATTCTTCACGTTTGTTTTTGCTGTTATTGTTCTAAGGTTATTTTATTGGCAAGTTGTTAAGGCAGAAGAGCTGTCAAAACTTGGCCAGATTCAATATGGCACTTCAATAAAAATAGAGCCTGTACGGGGCGAAATTGAGACATCGGACGGTTTTCCGATTGTTGCTAATAAAATTTCTTATCTTCTCTTTGTAAATCCAAAGGAAGTAAAGGATAAGGTGAATACGGCAAAATTTCTGGCCGAAAACCTGGAAATTGACCGGAATTTTCTTGAAAATCAGATTTCTCAAGATCTTTTTTGGGTTCCTGTTAAGAGCGGAATTGGTCCTGATTTAAAGAAACAGATCGAAGCTAAAAATATCCTGGGAGTGGGATTTGAGCAACAATTTGAAAGATTTTATCCCGAGGCCTCCATGGCTGCGAATCTTTTAGGTTTCGTTGGAAAAGATGAAGCGGGTAATTCAAAGGGATATTCGGGAGTTGAAGGATATTATGACCGCTTACTCCGCGGGAAAACGGGCGCTGCTATTCAAATTCATGACGCGCTGGGACGGCCCATCCTGGCTCGTGCTAATGGAGATGATTCATTTGGAACTGACGGAAAAAGTTTGATCCTGAACGTAGACAGGTCCGTGCAATTTCTGGCAGAGAAAAAGTTAAAAGAAGGTATTGAGAAATATGGAGCAAGAGGCGGTATGGTAGGGATTATGGACCCTAAAACCGGGAATGTTCTAGCTATGGCGACATACCCGTCATTTGATCCCAAAAAATATCAAGACTACACGGACGATCTATATAAAAATGCTTTTATCTCGGACTTATATGAGCCTGGATCAACTTTTAAACCCCTTATTATGTCTGCCGCTTTTAACGAAAAATTATTAACTCCTCAGAGCAGATGTCCAAGATGCAGCGGGCCTGTTTCGGTTGGAGGATATGAACTTCACACATGGAATGATAAATATTATCCAAATACGACTATGCTGGACGTTATAGAGCATTCGGATAATACGGGCATGATTTACGCCGCTCAAAAGCTGGGGCTTGCTAAAATGGTTAATTATTTGGACAAATATGGAATAGGAAAGATTACGGGAATTGATTTGGAAGGAGAGACAGCGCCTTTAATAAAGCCGAAAAATGAGTGGTATGCGGTAGACTTGGCTACAACAGGATTCGGACAGGGAATAAACGTAACTCCGGTTGAGCTCTTGACTGCTTTTTCTTCGATTGCGAATGATGGAATAATGATGGAGCCTCACGTTGTTGGCAAAGTTTTGGACGAAAATGGTAAAATATCAACTATTAAACCTAAAGAGTTAGGTAGGCCTTTGTCTTCTGCCACAAGTAAAGTTATGACTGAAGTTTTAGTAAATGCAGTTGAAAAAGGAGAAGCCAAATTCGCAAAAATCAAAGGATATAGAGTTGCCGGAAAAACAGGTACGGCATCAATTCCAGTAGCAGGTCACTATGATCCAAATCAGACAATTGCGTCTTTTATCGGATTTGCTCCGGCAAGCGATCCAAAATTTGTGATGATTGTTATAGTAGACCGTCCTACGTCATCAATTTATGGAGCTGAAACAGCAGCGCCTATATTTTTTGGAATAGCACAGGGACTATTTACCTATTACGGAATAAGTCCTGAGTAGTAATATGAAAAGAGTTTTCGCACCATTTATTTTGTGGTATTTGAAGTTTTTTGCAAAGCTTCAGCTTATAAAGATTAAGCCTCTTATTATCGGAGTAGGCGGTTCATCGGGAAAAAGTTCGGTATCTCTTTTAATCTCTCAGATTTTAAGTCAGAAATTCAGCGTATTACAAAGTAAAGAAAAGAATAGCGAAACAGGAATTCCTTTAAATATTCTGGATATTAATATAGATGATTATTCTTGGTTTAGCTGGATAAAGGTAGTTCTTCTTACTCCCTGGCGCCTTTTAACAAATTTTAAGAAATACGATATTTATGTAGTTGAAATGGGAATTGATAGTCCATTTCCGCCCAAAAATATGTCATATCTTCTTGGAATAGTAAAACCACAGATAGGAATTTTAACAAGCATCGATCTTGAGCATAGTCAGTATTTTGAATTTTTAGCAAAGTCCGAAAAAGATACGGATAGAAAAAAAGAAATTATAGCTGCAACAGCTAAAGAAGAAGGTCTTCTTTTAAAATCTCTTGGAGAGTCGGACAGGGGCATAATTAATCTGGATGATCCTAATATCTCAAATCTTCTTCCTTTAAAATCAAAAACCATAACTGTTTCTTCCAAAAGAAAAGACGCTGATTTTTATATTTCAAAAATAAATACCGAGCTAGACAGTTTCGAGGTTGACTTTATTTTCTTAAATGAGAATTACAAAATAAAAATAATGCAGCCTCTGCCTGAATATTTCGCCCACTCATTTATTTTGTCTATTGCCGCGTGTTTTTCATGCGGCATAAATATTAAAGATTGTATTACAAATCTTATAAACAATTTTAGTATTCCTGCGGGAAGATTTTCTGTCTTTAAGGGAATAAAAGATTCTGTAATTCTTGATTCATCGTATAACTCGTCTCTTGAATCTGCTAAAGGGGCAATTGAGGTTGTTTCTAGAATCGCAAGGACAAGAAAAGTAGGTATTTTAGGAGATATGAGAGAATTAGGAGGGCTATCGGGAATTCAGCATGAAGAGCTGGCAAGGATTATTCTAAAGAACTTAGATTATGCAATCTTAATAGGTCCTGAGATGAAAAAATTTGTTGCACCTATTCTTTCAGAAGGCAACTTTAACTATGAAGCATTTGATACGTTTTCCGGAATTAAATTAACACTTCCGGAAAGAATAAAAAAAGGAGACACAATTCTGGTAAAAGGTTCACAAAATACTCTTTTTTTAGAGAGAGCTGTTGAAATTCTTCTGGAAAAAAAGATTGATGCAGGGAAACTTTGCAGACGCGGAGAATTTTGGGACAAAAAGAGAAAGGAAAGCACCTAAATAGGTATAATAGCACTATGTTTCAGTCCCTAAAAAACATTTTTCATTATTTTGTAGCTATTTTAGCAAATTTGGTCTTCTTTTTTCCCGGAAAAAAATTAACTGTAATTGGTGTTACGGGAACAGACGGAAAAACAACAACGGTTAACCTTATTTATCATATTCTTAAAGAGAATGGTATGAGCGCCTCAATGCTTACCAGTATCGGTGCATTTATCGGGAAGAAAGAATACGAAACAGGATTTCATGTAACAACTCCCAACCCGTTTACACTCCAAAGATTTTTAAGACAAGCATTACATCATAGAAATAAATATTTCGTTCTGGAAGTTACGTCCCACGCTCTTGACCAGCATAGAGTTACCGGAGTTCCTTTTAAAATTGGAGTTTTAACAAATATTACAAGCGAGCACTTGGATTATCATAAAACTTTTGATAATTATCTCCACGTAAAGGAAAAACTTTTAAAAAATGCCGAGATAGCGATAGTAAACCGGGATGATGGATCTTATACCATGCTTTCTCAGTCAAAAAATGAAACAGAAAATAGAAATTGGATAACCTACGGTTTTTCAGAGACTGCTGATGTTAATTTGGAAAATTTTCCGTTTGAATCCCATATACTAATGGGAGATTTTAATAAATATAACGGTTTAGCGGCGGTTTCAGTCTGCAAGACTTTAGGAATTAGTGACGAAAACATAAGGAAAGCAATTAAGACTTTTAAGTTGCCGCTTGGCAGACTTGATTTTGTATATGATGAAGAATTCGCAGTTGTAATTGATTTTGCTCATACACCAAATGCATTTGATCAGCTTTTGGGTGCTCTCAGACAGGAGACAACCGGCAGAATAATTCATGTATTTGGCTCAGCAGGGGAAAGAGATCATGCAAAACGCCCTTTTATGGGGGAAACTTCTTCAAAACATGCCGATATTCTATTTCTTACAGCAGAAGATCCAAGAAGTGAAGACGTGAATAAAATTATTGATGAAATTGCTTCAGGCATTAAGAAAAAAGACGCAAAAGTGTTTAAGATAATCAACAGGAAAGATGCGATAAATGCAGCAATTGAAATGGCAGGAAAAGGAGATTTGGTTGTTATAACGGGAAAAGCGCATGAAAGATCAATGACCTATGGAAACAAAGACTTTCCATGGAATGAATACGAAGTCATCGAAAACGCAATAAAAACAAGAAAATGAAAAATAAAAATATTAAGAAAATTCACTTTGTAGGGATAAAAGGAGTCGGGATGACCCCCCTTGCAATAATTGCAAAAGAAGCAGGATTTATTGTTACGGGAAGTGATGTAGCTGAGCCATTTATTACAGATATAGAACTTACAAAATCCGGCATAAACCCTTTTATAGGTTTTTCAAAAGAGAATGTCAGAGATGTTGATTTGGTTATTGCAACCGGAGCACACGGTGGCACGGAAAATATAGAGGTGAAAGAAGCAGTGAATAGTAACATAAGCGTTTTAACTCAAGGAGATGCGCTGGGTATTTTTCAGGATGGAGAAATTTTTGGTAAAAAGTATAAAGGCATTTGTATCGCAGGATCTCACGGTAAAACAACAACCACAGCCATCATTGCAACGATCTTGAAAGAAAATAATCTAAATCCCTCGTATGCAATAGGAACGGGAGAGATTCCATCTCTTGGTTTATCCGGTCATTTCGGACAAGGCAAATATTTTGTAGCGGAAGCAGATGAATATTTTGCAGATGTGGTTAATAATAAAACTCCTAAATTTTTATTTTTAAATCCTTTTATTGTTGTTATTACAAATGTAGACTATGATCATCCGGATATATATGAATCAGTTGGGGAAATCTCAGATGCTCTTTTAGAATTTGCAAAAAAAATTCCTCCCGACGGAGTTTTGATTGTTAACGGAGATGGGGAAGAGAATAGAAAGTTTATAGCTTCTTTTAATGGCAGAAAAATAACATACGGTTTTTCTCCAAACAATGATTATATTTTGGAAAGAGTCAATTCATCTCCTGAAAAAATGTTTTTTTGGATAAAATCTAAAGAAACAATTCTTGGAGAGTTTTCAATGCAAATTTTTGGTGAACAAAATGCACAAAACGCACTGGCGGCGATAATTGTTGGGCTCGAGATCGGTTTACCTATTGAGAAAATTAAAAAAGGACTTTCTAAATTCAAAGGTACCAAGAGAAGGTCAGAGTTTATTGGAAATTTAGAGAGCGGGGGTCTTGTATACGATGATTATGCACATCACCCTAAGGAAATAAAAGAAACTTTGTCCGCATTTAAGAAAAGCTTTCCAAAGTTTAGGATAATTACAATCTTTCAGCCCCATATGTATTCACGTACAAAAAAATTATTTAATGATTTTTCAAATTCTTTTCCGGATTCGGATGAGGTTTTGATTACGGAAATTTTTCCGTCATTCAGAGAGAAAAAAGACCCTGATTTTTCTTCAAGCTTACTCGTTCAGGAAATAAAGAAATTTGGTAAAAACGCTATCTATTTCCCTGCTCTTTCAGATGTGGTAAAATACGTGACTTCTCAAAAATATGGTAAAAACACTCTTGTAATTACCATGGGTGCGGGAGATATATACAAAGTAGGAGAAAAATTACTGGATGGATAAATTTATTGTAAACGGAGGTAAAAAATTAAAAGGAACAACCCAAGTTTCCGGTTCTAAAAACGTGGCTTTAAAAGCTCTTGTTGCCGCTTGTCTGTCATCTGAAAAAATAGTGATAGATAATATTCCTTTGATTACTGATTTATTTATCATGACCGATATCATTGAGGAATTAGGAGGTGTGGTGGAAACAAAAAATCACACAATAACAATACAGATGAAAGATTTTGTAAAAACCAAAATTGGACTGGAAACTGCAGCTGAGGTTAGAACTTCAGCAATGTTTATGGCGCCATTGCTGGCAAGAAAAGGAGAAGCTGTTATTCCGAATCCGGGCGGATGCAGGATAGGGGCAAGACCAATTGACCGCACGATTGATGGTTTAACGAAAATGGGAGTAGATGTTTCTTACAGAAGTGAAGACGGATATTTTTACATGAAATCACCTAATGGGTTACGTGGCGTTGATTACACATTTAAAAAAAGTACTCACACAGGTACCGAAACTTTGATTTTGGCCGCAGTTCTGGCAAAAGGCACGACAATTCTTAGGAACGCTGCGGAGGAACCGGAAGTTGAAGAACTTATCGAACTGTTAAAAAGCATGGGAGCAAAGATTAAAAAAACAGGAAAAGTCATTGAGATTACGGGCGTTGAAACTCTTCATGGAGGAAAGCTTAAAGTAGGTGCAGATAGAAATGAAATTGTAACCTTAGCAGTTGCGGCAATAATTACAAAAGGGGATATTTTTATAACTGATGCAGGAAAATCTGATCTTTCTTCATTTATCGAAAAAATGAAAGAAATAGGAGCAGGAGTTGAGAGAAAAACTGACGGAATTAGATTTTTTTATAAAGGGGAAATCAAAGCATCTGATATCGAAACTTCAATTTATCCTGGTTTTATGACTGATTGGCAGGCACCTTGGGCCGTTCTTATGACTCAAGCAAAAGGGGATTCAACAATTCATGAGAGAGTTTATGAGAGCCGTTTCAGTTATGTCACGCAGCTTAGAAAAATGGGCGCAAAAATTGAGCTATATAATCTAGATGTGAAGAATCCTGAGAGAGTTTATGAGTTTAACATTGCAGATGATAATAAAGAAAATAAGCATGCAGCAAAAATTATTGGTCCGTCCCATCTTCATAACGCAGTAGTTGTGATGACAGATCTTAGGGCAGGCGCCACCTTAGTGCTCGCTGCTCTTGCAGCACAGGGGACCAGCATAATCTTAGAGGTTTACCACTTAGATAGAGGATATGAGAAATTTGAAAATAGGCTTAATAGTCTGGGAGCAGACATAATACGCACAACTGACGATTAATTGCTATAATTATATTTTATGGATCAGGTTAAGATTTTAGGTTTAACGATCTTCTCACTGTTAGTAACGGGAGCTTTAATTATTCCCTTCATTGATTTCCTCTATAAAATAAAGCTCAGGCGTCAAAATCAAAAGACAGTAGATATGTTTAATAAACCTACTCCGCTCTTTGATAAGTTTAACAGCTGGAAAGTCGGTACTCCTTTTGGCGGAGGAGTGCTCATTATAGGAGTAGTAACAGTATTATCTCTTTGGAGTTATGGAATCTTTAATACTAACGCAAATATTTGGGAGGTCTTTGTATTAATTTTTACTTTTGTAAGCTTTGGAGTATTAGGTCTTTATGATGATTTGAAAAAATTAGTAAACTCCTCAAATAAATATCCTATATTTGGTCTCAGATTCCGCTACAAATTTCTAATTCAATGGATTTTAGCATTTATTATTGCAGCGGTGTTGTATTTCCAGCTTGGCTACTCTTCAATATTTATTAGAGGTTTTGGAGTTTTAGATCTAGGATATATTTTTATATTTGTTGCCATGTTTGCAATTGTTTCCTTTGTTAATGCTTTTAATATTGCAGACGGGCTGGATGGTCTTGCTCCCGGACTCCTTCTAATATGTCTTGGAGCGTTTTTGGCAATCTCTGCAAGCCAGCTTGATCAGACACTGGCTATTTTTATTGCAATTTTGATAGGTTCAGTTGCAGCATTTTTATATTTTAATATTTATAAGGCAAGAATTTGGCTGGGGGATGTCGGGTCAATGTCACTTGGTGCAATACTTGCTGTAATAGGGCTCCTGAACGGGAAAATAATTGCATTAGCTATAATCGGAGGAGTGTTTGTCATTGAAGTAGGTTCTTCTATGATCCAGCTTCTTGCAAAAAAATATTTGAAAAGAAAAATATTTCCCGTGGCACCTTTCCATCTTCTACTTCTCAAGCGTGGCTGGGAAGAGCCAAAGGTTGTTATGCGCGCATGGCTTTTAGGATTTTTCTTTGCAATTGTAGGATTGTTCATTGCAGCCTTATCAAAATAAGCCCTCCTCTTTTATGCATTTGTTTTTTTAGTTTATACTATGAATATGATAAAGATTAAAAAAATTACGGTAAAAAGAGCTGACTTTGCACTTCTCGCCTCAGTTTTTATTCTTACAATCTTTGGTCTCTATATGATTTATGATGCATCAAGCTACGTAGCCTTTAGAGATTTTGCAGATAAATACAGATATTTTAAGGATCAGATATTCTGGGTATTTATTGGATTTGTGGCTCTTTCAATAGTGTCTTTTTTTGATTATCATAAATATTATAATTTAGCTCTGCCTATTTTAATCGGATCAATTATTCTTTTATTCATGGTTTTTATTCCGGGGCTTGGAATAAAAGTTCTGGGAGCAAGCAGGTGGATTAACTTGGGCTTTTTTGTTATTCAGCCTTCTGAATTCGTAAAACTTGCTTTGACTATTTATTTAGCTGCATGGTTTAGTGCAAAAGAAAAAGGAAGATTCATAGCATTCCTTCTTTTAATTGGTCTTGTAATATTTTTGGTAATGTTACAGCCGGATATGGGAACTGCAGTTATAATTTTGGGAGAAGGAATGATTTTATATTTCCTGTCAGGAGGAAGTGTCTGGCATTTACTCTCTCTGGTCCCGGTTGTTGTTCTTGGCGGGTTGGCGCTGATTATTACAGAACCTTACCGTATGAAACGCCTGGCAACTTTTCTCAATCCTGAGTCAGGAATTCAAGGCGCTTCCTACCACTTAAGACAAATTTTAATTGCATTGGGATCGGGAGGCTTGATTGGAGTGGGTCTTGGAAATTCTTTGCAAAAATACGCATATCTTCCTGAAAGCACCACCGACTCAATCTTTGCGATAATTGGAGAAGAGCTGGGTTTTATTGGCGCTGTTGTTTTAATTCTCATACTGCTTTTTATAATTTACAGAGGGTTTTACATTGCGGTTAGAGCGAAGGATACTTTTGGAAAACTGCTCGCCGGGGGAATAACATCTTTTATTGCAATCCAAACCATAGTTAATCTTGGTGCTCAAACCGCTCTTCTCCCTTTGACCGGGGTCCCTCTTCCTTTTATTTCATACGGAGGATCAGCTCTTATAATAAATTTAGTATCAATTGGAATTTTACTAAACATATCCCGGCAAAGCACGGGTATGCAGCATTGAAAAATTCATTGAAAATTAACGTCTTATGAGAATAGTAATTGCAGGTGGACATTTAACGCCGGCGCTTTCCGTAATTGAAGCGTTACCAAAAGAAGCTGAAGTGATTTATCTTGGCAGAAAATACAGCTTAGAGGGAGACAGTGCAATTTCCCTTGAGTACGAAACTATTACAGAAAAAAGCATTCCTTTTGTAATTCTTAAAACCGGACGGATTCAGCGTTCTTTAACACGTCATACTATCCCATCTCTTGCTAAAATTCCTGTTGGTTTTGGTCAAGCTATGATAATTCTTAAGAAAATTAAGCCGGACGTTGTACTGGGATTTGGCGGATATATTAGTTTCCCTGTAATATTTGCCGCAAGCGTTTTGAGAATCCCGACTGTTATTCATGAACAGACTTTGGAGGCAGGTGCTGCAAATAAATTCGCTTCAAAATTTGTTGATAAAATTTGTATCTCCTTTGAAAGTTCTCTTAAATATTTCCCTAAAGAAAAAACAATCCTTACAGGAAATCCGATCAGAAAGTCGATTAGCGGCCCTATTGAAACAATTGATATAAAAACTGATTATCCTATTATTTATATAACAGGCGGAAGTACAGGGTCCCATGCGATAAATTTACTGGTTTCAGGGTGTTTAGCAAAACTGTTAGACAAATACACAGTTATTCATCAAACAGGAGACACTCAGGAGTTTAAAGATTTTGACCGGCTCTCAATTCTTAAAGAAGGTTTAAATAACAATAAAAGAGATAAATATATTATTTCTAAATTCTTTTCTCCGGAAGTTGTAGGAGATATTTTAATGCGGTCCAGTCTTGTTGTGACAAGAGCAGGAATAAATACCGTATCGGAATTAATTTATTTAGAAAAACCTTCTCTATTGATCCCGATTCCAACTACCCAGAGAAATGAACAATTAAAGAATGCGCAGTTTCTTAAAAGATTAGGGCTTGGAGAGGTTATAGAGCAAAAAAATTTAACAAGTGATGAGTTTTTGAAAGTTATAAATAAAATGACCGCAAATATTAAAAATTATAAATTGAAATCAGACGATAAATATTTTCCAAAAAATGCCGCTGCTAAAATAATTGACGTAATCTATGCTGCAGCGAAAAACAATCACTAAAAGACAAAAGAAGGAAAGAGCCCGGAAAAGATTTGGACTAGCCCTCCTTTTCATAGGCTTAATTTTTGTTAGTATTTCTATTTTCTATATAGCATTTTTAGAAAAACCCGGACCAATAACAAGTCCTCTCTCAAAGGATCAGGTATCAGGAACTGCAAAAATTAATAAGATTCTTAAAGAAAAAAATATTAGCTATAAAGATATTTCAACTTCAAAAGATCTGTACTACGTTATAAAACTCTCAGACAAAGAGGAGGTTATAATTGACCCAAAGAAGAATATCGAGGAGCAATTGTCCTCTTTACAATTTATCCTCTCACAGCTTAAAATAGAGGGTAAGACGTTTAAGCGTTTAGATTTTAGGTATCAAAAACCTATCATTTCATTTTAACTCATGACAGAAGGAAAAATCGTAGTCGGCGTTGATATCGGCACCTCAAAAATAATCACAATCATCACAAAAGTTGATGAATTGGTTAATGTGCTCGGAGTTTCCGAGATTCCTTCCTCGGGAATTAAAAAGGGCCAGATAGTAAATATTGAAGAAGCAGTTGCAGCAGTTAATTCTTCAATCGAAGCAGCTGAGAGAATGGCCGGCGTATCTGTAAGTAAAATTATTGCCTCCGTTGGCGGAAGTAATATTGAATCTCAAAACTCGCGCGGTGTGGTTGCCGTTGCAAATCCTGAAGGAGAAATAACAGAAAATGACGTAATACGGGTAATTGATGCTGCAAAAGCAGTTTCTCTTCCTTCCACCAGGGAAATAATACACGTTTTACCAAGAAGCTATACAGTTGACGGGCAGGAAGGGATTAAAGATCCGGTGGGGATGACGGGAACAAGGCTTGAAGTTGAAACTCATATTGTTACTGCGGGAAGTCCTACTGTCCGGAATTTGGAAAAAGCGTTTTCTCAGGTTGGGGTGGATGTGCAAGGTTTGGTTTTTTCGGGTTATGCCTCAAGTCTTTCTGTTTTGTCCGACACTGAAAAGGAACTGGGAGTAGTTTTAGTGGATATCGGAGCAGGAACAACGGATATTTCAATTTATATTGACGGATCAGTTGCATATTCATCTGTTCTTCCTATCGGTGCAAGGCACATAACAAATGATCTGGCAATTGGACTTAGGATTTCTCTTGAGTCGGCTGAGAAAGTGAAATTATTCCTTTCACGTCCTATTAAAAAAGTCTTGCAGTATGAAGAAGAAAATGCTGAGCATAAAGAAAAAAGACCGGCAGATGAAATTGACCTGGCCAGTCTTGGTCTTCCCGAGCAGCTAAGCCGTGTTTCACAGAAAACTTTAGTTGACGGAATAATACGTCCCAGAATTAATGAAATTTTTACTATGGTGGGTCTTGAAATTAAAAAGTCAGGATTTGGCGGACAAACACCTTCAGGTCTGGTTATTACAGGCGGAGGAGCAAGAACAGTTGGTGCAGTTGACTCTGCCAAAAGAATGCTTGCTATGCCGGTTAGAATCGGGGAACCGCAAAATATTAAAGGAATAATTGATGAAATACAGGCAACACCTTATGCAGCAGTAGTCGGGCTTACAATTTACGGAGCACTGTTGGGGATCGAATCAACGTCTAAGTTTAAAATGTCTTTCCCTGGTATTCCATCTCTTAGGTTTGGTAAGTTTTCAAAAAAAATAGCTGACCTTATAAAATCTTTCATCCCGTAAGTAGAACGCTCGGGGTCCTGTCGTTCGTTTCCCTCCCGTCAGTGCTCATTCACGACTCACTGATTCCGCGCTGCCGGGATCCCTTCCTCTCGCACCACCCCTCGCTTTTCCCTGTGTATTATTTTTGAGATTTGATCTTTGATTTTTGATTTAGAGCGAAGCGATAGGGGCTTGCAAAACCATTACTCATTTGGTACGATTTGTCAACTATGCTCATCAAGCCTCAAACAACTAACTTTGCGAAGATCCGGGTTATGGGTGTAGGCGGAGGCGGAGGAAATGCTTTAAACTCCATGATCTCGGGAAGTAATATCCAAGGTGTAGATTTCATAGCAGTAAATACCGACGCACAGTCTCTTCTTTTAAACCAAGCCGCTACAAAAGTCCAAATCGGTGAAGAAATGACAAAGGGTCTTGGATCGGGAGGTAACCCGGAAGTTGGAACGCAGGCCGCAGAAGAATCATACGAGAAATTAAAAGATATTCTGGATGGAACTGACATGGTTTTCCTGACAGCAGGACTAGGCGGAGGAACCGGAACGGGTGCAACTCCTGTTATAGCCCGGGCTGCAAAAGAAATTGGAGAGCTCACTGTGGCAGTTGTCACAAAACCGTTCACATTTGAGGGAACTAGGAGAATGGTGGCAGCAGAAGAAGGAATCGAACAGCTTAAAGATAAAGTAGATACTCTAATCGTAATTCCGAATCAGAGAATTTTGGATGTCGTTGATAAAAAACTCTCTCTTCTTGAAGCATTTAAAGTTGCAGACTCGGTTCTTACTCAAGGTGTGCAGGGAATTTCAGACCTTATCACAATGCCGGGACTTATTAATGTAGACTTTGCAGACGTCAGAACTATCATGCAAAACGCCGGGTCGTCTCTTATGGGAATTGGAACAGGAGTAGGAGAAAACCGTGCACAAGCTGCAGCAAGATCAGCTATTGCCTCTCCTCTTCTTGAAATTACCATGGAAGGAGCAAGAAGTGTACTCTTTAATGTTATTGGAGGTCCGGATCTTACAATGAATGAGGTGGATGAAGCGGCCAAGATTATTGCCCAAGCCGCGGACTCAGATGCAAATATAATTTTTGGAGCAATCATTGATGAAACTATGCGGGATCAGATGAAGATTATTGTTATTGCAACAGGATTTGATTCTACCCGCCAAACTCTCAGAGAATTTGTCGCTCCGCCCGCTCAGCAGTTCCGCCAAGGTCAATCTTTTGGTCAAAACGTAGAGCAGCCGCAGGAAGATCAGCAACCGGCCAATCAGGATCAGAATCAAAATCAAGGTCAAAGTCAGAATGTTTCCGGAAACCAAGATCCTACGCCAAGTGTTCCAAACCATCCCGCAGAGGAAAATGATGAAGAGGTTTGGGATATACCGGCCTTTTTACGCCAAAAAAACTAAATCCCCTTGACATCCCTCTCTATCTGTTATAACATTGTTATATTATGATTCAGCAAGCTATTCAAATCGGAAATTCAGTCGGGGTAATCATTCCAAAAAACGTTTTAGAGGAAAAAAAGATAAAAGTTGGGGATAAACTTCAGGTGGATGTTAAGCCAGTAAAAAAATCAGTAGGTGGGGTTGACTCGAAATTTGCCAAAATGGTCGACGAGTTCATAACCGATCATGAAGACGTTCTGAAAGAACTCGCTCAAAGGTGAAATATTTAACTCCTCAGAAGGCCCTTTTTATCCACGACCAAGTTGTAAAGCGAACAGGCGGATCACATGGAGTTCGCGATATAGGATTGGTGGAATCAGCTGTATATAGACCTCAGGCAACTTTTGACGGAGATGATCTGTACGCTGGTATTTTTGATAAAGCCGCAGCGTTACTTCAATCACTTCTCAAAAACCATCCGTTTGTAGACGGGAATAAAAGAACGGCGCTTACTTCTGCGGGTTTATTCTTGAGATTAAACGGATATAAACTCATAAACGCTAAGAAAGAAGAGGTAGAGTTTGCTATAAAAGTAGATAACGAGCATTTATCTATCGAGGAAATTTCCAAGTGGCTTGAGAAAAATTCTAAACAATTTAGGATTGACAAATAAAGAGAACGTGATCCCAATTGATGCTAGAGAAGACAACAAGCAATCTGCTTCCAAGATCTAAGAAATACGTCTTATAGTTTCAGATCTAGCCTCAAGACAATTTTAGTGAAGAGAGTTTAGCCTCAAATCCGTGTCGTATACCCACTATTGTGCGACATAACGTAGTAATAAGCAAGTGTATTTGGTATAATTTCCCGACTCTGCCTAAACGGCAATGGAAATTACAATAAAAGAAAAAGTAATCAATTTCTTTTCTTCTTTCAAGAAAAATCTTCCCATCTTAAGTGCGATCATTCTTTTTGTCCTTGCAATCATGGATTATCTTTTTAAGTGGAATATAGTTACTCCTATTTTTAATTCTGCAATTAGTTTATTAAATAAGCTGCTAAAAACCATCCAAGATGATTTCGCAGAGGTTCCCTTTTTGTTTTCAATAGCTGTTTTTTTTGCCTTAACTCTATTATGGTTGCTGTGGCGATATAAAAGACAGTTAAATATTGTTGCAGGCGAATTTAAAGATGACTTTAAAAACGGATTATTTAAATGGGATTATGGGGGAGAGGGGTGGAAGATAGAATATGAAAACAACTCACCTGTGTTAAGCGTGACCGATTCTCAGGACGTTTGTATATCAAAAAGAGGTTTTATCTGGGCGGATTACGAATTTAGCTTTGAAGCCAAAGTTATCAAAGATGCGTCTGGTGGGATAATAAGAGCTGAGAACAGGAGCAAGTTTTTTATGATCCAGTTAAATATGCAAAATCC
>JBBTWB010000066.1:0-2267 GCA_038078635.1 Patescibacteria group bacterium
GAGACACGGGGCAATAACGTAGACGTAAACTAGTATCTAGTAACTAATATTTAATAACTGGGTAATAAATTCTGACTTTGATACCGAAGAATGGATTATCGTTTTCCCCTTGAGTAAAATAGGGAGGCTGTCTAGGTAGCCTAAGCTACCAAAAACTCCGCCTTGTTTCATCCTTCGCGTGAAGCTTCGGACGATACCTCAAGGAACTTAACATAGAGGAAAAAATCATAATCCTCCCGAGTATCAAAGTGCAACAAAAAGTATAGTTTGAGACGTCTTATTTGTCAAGTTTACTTACGGGCTAAATTGAGGTCCGGGTGCAACTTCCTGGATAATATAATTAGGCTCTTTTACAGTAGCCGGCATATTCAATACAAAATCCGGTCTGAAAATAATTTTAATTGCAGGACATGACGCGTTTCCGGTACCGGCCGCAGATCCCAAATCGCGTCTATTATCGAATACTCCGCCAATTCTTCCTGCGTTTACAATAATACTTCCTTCAATTGTTAGGGGGACTTCTGCTGTCGCAGTTCCATCATTATAAAATATGAAATCCCCATCCGCAGAGTATATTCCTTCAATTTGCGTTACATTGCTGGTTATTACAATGTCACCCTTGACTATAAACATCACAGTTGAACCTACGGGAACGTTTATATTTCTGTCGATTCTGATGTTTCCGTTTATCAGGAATATATAGTCTCTATTGGAGGCAAAATTGTAAGTTCCCGCTCCTACAAGGTTGAGGGCATATTTATCTCCAGTCTGTTTGGGGGAAGCTGTGTAGATACCTTTTGCCAGATTTCCAGGAAGATCACACTGGGGTCTGGGCTCACCTTCACAAGGGGAATCACTTCCGAATAAGTTTGTTTTCTTAGAGCTGTCCAGTCCTCCTTTGTTAAATACTGAAACAACATATCCATATGAAGTTTTTATAATGCTTCCACCATATGGCTTTCCTTCTATAAACCAGCCATTCGCGTTCGCCTTATCAGATCTATCGCCTGTTCCTTGTCCCAGATCTGAATTAAAGGTTCCGCTAAATACAAGTCCGGGACTATTTAAGTTAAGAGCAGCTGACGGGACTGAGCCATATGCTTGTGTGGTATTTCCCGTACATATATTCCCGGTAGCGGCAGAAATTTTATCTACCAGATCTTCATCTACTCTAAAATCTCCACCAACTGTCTGGAACCAGGGGAAAACAGGTGTAGGTTTTATTCCAAAGCCCAAGTCGTTAATATTCCCATCCGTATCGCAGTCCGCATCAGGATGACCGCCGTCATTACATATTCCGGCACCAACCGTTATATCAAATGAAGGAGGCGGCGAAGGGTCATTTGACGGGTAAGTCATGACATGGGTTGCGGGAAGGGTGGTGTACCTGACTTGATAGGAACCTGCAAGAAGATTCGGAATAGTAAATCCGCTCGTAATATTAGAGGAATAAGTGGTAGTTCCAGGATTTGCCGTGCCGTTTATTCCGATTATGGTGATTGTTCCGGCATAATATGGTTCCGTACTGGACTTTTCTCCTACATTAGGCTGAGTGTCTACAAAAATTCTTCCTGTAACCGTATATCTGGGCGGAGGTTCGGGTACTCTTGCCAGACGGTAATTAACAACTGCATTTCCATTAGCATTATTAACGGTTGCAGTGCGCGGGTTGGCTGAGTCTATTGTGAAAGTTGCAGGGTCGGGATTAACAATTCTAATATTATATGTCCCTGCATTTAATCCTGTTATTCTATATTCTCCGCGGTCTCTCTGTGTTGCTCCGCTTCCGCAAGTGGCAGCATTACATGTGGTAACGTTGTCAGCTGGATCATAGTTGGTATCTGTACTTCTTTTTACCTGAACTCTAACATTACCGCGTCTGGTATCAGGAGGAGAATTAAAGCTGCCGCCATTACCGTTTTCATCTACATAAACCAAACCTGTTATGTTATATGTGGCGACAGTATTTAAACCAAAATTAAGAGTGACATTTCCTGAAGTGCTATTTCCGGGAAGATCTATGCTGGTTCTATTGGTGCTGTTTGTATTGTCATATCCATTTGGCACTGTAAGAGTTACATTGTAGTCGTTTCTTCTTGGCAAATCTGTAAAGCTAAGCGTACCGTCCGTAGTCGTTTTAACGGATTTAGAATTTCCTGTTTTTGTGACAGTCACTTTTTTAGCAGTAAAAAGAGGATCGGGGTTATTGCCACCCTTGTCCCAATTTCCATCTCTATTTCTGTCCAGAAATATATTGACATTTATGT
>JBBTWB010000067.1:0-4199 GCA_038078635.1 Patescibacteria group bacterium
ATCAGGATCACTATCTGCCCTTTCCTTTGCTTTTCTTACCAAGTCCCTAAAAGACTCAATAGCTGATCTTTCTTGATGCTCGCTAAGTAACCCTGATTCCGGATCCTTAGTCTTACCCATCATCACTGCATAATTTTTACTATTTATCCACGTATCTCTGGCGACAAGACTTCCGTGCTCTGCTTCCAGAAGCCTGCCAACAACTCCGACTCCCTTAACTTTACTAAGTCTTGCAAGCATCCCATCAGTCAAACTTCCTGCAATCTTTCCGAAAACGGCCAAATCAGTGTTAATAATACTTTTATTAACCTCATGCGCAAGTCTGATTGCCTCTTCTATTTCAAGCGCGCTTTGGTATTCAATGTTTCTTTTATCTCTTGTTGTTTGATCCACTGCATTGTCTTTTTGGGTTCTTAAAATATTTGTAATTGTGTTTAGATTGATGTTTCCATAAAATCCAAGATCCCAATCTCCTGTTTCAGAATCAAGCGGAGCTGAGACTATGCGGTTAATTAAATATTCAAGGCTACCACCTTCTTCAATTATAATTTTAAACAATGCGTCATAATCTCCCTGGGTTTGCAAATTAATATCATTTGCTATTTTTCTTACAAAAACTTTCCTATCTTCTCTTAAATCTATTGCCTCACGACTTTTAGGATCAATCAATTCTGCAGCTTTAACTTTTTCATCTAAATCAAAGTAGTTACTAATATAATTACTATAATCCCTTCTGTCGACCCTCCCTGTCCTTAAATCATCATTCTGTATTATTTTAGATATTGCATCCTGAAGGACTTTAGCTTCTCCTATCTTCGCTAAATCTCCTCCCTCAACGGCATGCTTTCTTATGTTTTTATAGAATTCAAAAAGCATATCACGGTCTATATAATCAGCCCTATAGAGATCTCCTATCTTTCGTGCAAAATTACCTAATTCAGGATCCGTAAATGTAACCGAAGCTATTTCTGCTATTTTCGCTTGAATCTGACTATCATATTCTGGAGATACATCAGGAGCCGTCGCTGGCGACATGCCGGCAAGATGTGATTCGATAAGAGTACGTGTTTGTTCGGGCGTAAATCCCCCTCTATGAAGAGCTTCTACTTTTTTCCGGGCCCCCTCTGCGTAATGAGCCTTTAGAAGTGCCTCCTCCTGTCCAGGCTTGAAGTTTGGTATTCCCAATAAGGTTTTAGCTACTCCTAAGCGATCTACATCTCCGAGAGATGCATTTCCTGCTTGGTCGTATTTATTGGAAAATTTTTCTCTAAATGCCTTCTCAACTCTTACTCTTTCACTGTCTGGTCTTGTTTCTTTACCTGGCTCTCGAACACGTCCGCCTGCAAGATGTTCAATCAGCTCATCTGCTGTCCTTGGACGATCTACAGAAACTGTCCCTCCCCTTTCTTGCACGCGGCTAGCGCGGTCTCCACCACGCGATAAAACTCCGGGCTTAGTTGTTTCCGTTTGGACTACTGCCGGCATAATATTTCTCCTACTAATAGAATAAAGAGTTTGCGCTGATAAAGTCAATCCGATAGGACGTATTTCATTCATGAGAGCAGTTTACAGTCTCAGGCCAAGTTATACTTGATATTTACATTACAAAATCTTTTTGAAATTATGCAGCCTAGATTAATGATTTAAGATTAAAGATTTATGATCTATAATAAAAAAGTTCATAATTCATAAATCATGAATCATCAATCTATAAGTTCGACAGAACCGAATCACTTTGAATCACTTTATCCTCCGGATTCCCGGTTTGACGAGATTGAAAAAGCGCTATCTTTTATAAAAACCGGGAATTCGTGTCAGGTAATTTCTCTTCCCGGAGTTGGCAGAGCAGATATTTTAGGTCTTCTTGCCTACAATAGAGCTGCACGGCTGCTTCATCTGAAAGAAAATCAAAAGTGGTTTCATTTCGTCATGATGAATTTTTCTGAAATTAGAGGAAGAAACCTTGCTGATGCCACAAAATATATATTTCTTGAGCTCAAAAATTCTCTTGAACAAAGAGAAATAGAAGAATTTGAAACAGTTAATAAGATTTTGCAAGAATGCTTGAAATCAAATGATAATTTTGTATTTTTTCAAGGACTAAAGAAAGCTCTTGATTATTTATGCTTGGAAAAGGAGCTAACAGTTGTTTTTCTTTTTGACAGGTTTGAAGAATATATCCCCTCTCTTACTCCTCAATTTTTCAGCAACTTACGCGTATTCAGAGACAGAGCAAAATATAGATTTTCCGTAGTTTTTCCAGTTAACAAACCTTTAGAGGAATCAGTCGGACATGAGATGCTATCAAGTTTTTATGAATTTATTGAAGGAAATACTATCTATTTACCCCTAAACGATCCAAAAATACTTAATTTCAGGATTTCCTACATTGAAAAAGTTAACAACAAAAAAATAGATCCTAAGATACTTGAGGAGATTGTAAAACTAACCGGCGGGCATGCAAAATTAACCAGGATGAGCGTTGAGGTCGTAGATCCTGAGCCTGTCGAAGGACAGTCAAACAAAGCTTTAGCCGAATTCTTGTTATCTAAACAAAGAGTAAGGCAAGTTTTAAATGAAATCTGGAAAGCATTTTCGCCATACGAACAAAGCTTGATATCAAACGGGAAAGCAAGTGAATCTTCGTATTTAGTTGCTCTTGGTTTGGTAAAGGAAAATAAGCTTGCAGTTCCACTTTTGGAGACGTTTGCACTTGGGCAGAACTATGAAACCGAAAAGATTGTTTTTGAAGAGACAAAGAATGAAATATTTAAAGGACAGGTTGCAATCTCCCACGGTTTAACAAAATCTGAATTTAAACTGTTAAAATTTATGATTTTAAATCCTGACAAGATCCTGGGAAGAGATGATGCCATAAATGCAGTTTGGGGAGAATTGTCCTCTACTGCAGGAGTTACAGAACAAGCACTTGATCAACTCATCTTCAGGCTTAGAAAAAAGATTGAAGAAAACCCGAATTCTCCAACTCATATGAAAACGGTTAAAGGCCGGGGATTTGAATTCACTCCCTAACTTGCAACTTTCAATAAGATTGTCTACGATAAAAATGTGAAACGAAAACTGTTCTCTTTTTTATTAAGCTTCATTCTTCTTAGTTTTTCTTTTAACATTCCGCTTAGTCAAAAAACTCAGGCTGCAGCTAGTGACAGTAAAACATTTATTTGTGACGACTTAGAAGAAGGAAGTAAACTAACTTATACCTATGATCCCTCTCCTCTTTCTTGGGATAAAAAACAATTCAATCTACATATAAAAAAAGCAAACAATTTAGGAACTGGCGAATATAAACTTTTAATTGGCGAGCCTCGGGATTCTAAACCTTATCCAGAAGGATTCGGTTGGCCGAATAACCAAATAAAAGAAGATTTTAATTTTGATAGTAGCGGAAATTTCGATATAACAATCAATTCAAAATATGAAAATTTTGATAATTCAGTATATAGAGCAATTTACTTAGGAATCTTCCCTTCAGACGCAGATCCTATTTGGGATCCTAGCCGGGTTAAATGCTATGCCTATATAGATCTTGCTGATCCTGGCAGCGGACCGGGGCCCGGAGGCGAGACCGATAGTTGTACGTTAGAGTTTGATCCTGACAGCAATTTTACGCCCCAACGAGCAAAGGTAATCATAAAAGCTAATGGCTTATCTACAACAAAATACCCCGATGACGAAAAATTAGGGTTTTTCGTTGAAAACCTAAGAACTAGTGCTGATATTAAAAATTCGTGTATTACAGCTAAAGAATTAAGAGATGGCATAACTCTTGATTCAGCAAATGGCTGGAGTTTTGATACCGGTTCTTACGCAATCGCAGTAGGTAATGACTTTGAATTTTTTGGTAATTGCACTATAGATGGCGGTGCTCCTAAAATCTGCGGCACAGATCCATACCCAAATAAAAAATTCAATATCAGCGCTAAAGGGGGATTTCCATATTTAGATTGTACGAAAGAAGCAGCTAAAAAAGCTGCAGGGGGTAAATTTGAAAATTGGGATCAATCAAAAAGACTAAAATTTTGTAGTATTAAAACTGGCGAATCACCAAAGCGTTCTGGCAAAGCACCTTACTGCATTCAGGATCCATATACTCCTACGCCTAAAGGCGTTTGCTCAGATACCCCGGGCGTTGGCATAGCATGCCCTGATGATAAATGTAAAACTGCAATTGGGCCTTT
>JBBTWB010000068.1:0-1797 GCA_038078635.1 Patescibacteria group bacterium
TTATGTTTTTTATCTCTTCTTTTGTTTTTATGATTCTTATATTAGATAAGTCAATAGGTTTAAGAAATGCCGCTTTTTTTAATAAGTTATATTCGGCAACGGTTAAATTATTATCTTCGAAGCCCAATTTTTTTATTTTGTTTTTTTTCAAAAATTCCGATACATTTTTTTTGGTAAAATTATGCGCACCGGTTTCAATAACGCTATATCCTTTAACTGATTTCTTAATTGCTTCAGAATATCTCCGGTCAGTTATTAAATAGTTTTTCTTTTTTGTAATTAAAAGAAAGCATTCGCGCTCAATTTCTGAAAAACCATTATAACCCGTGAGATAAACGATATTTGCTCGTGTTGAAATGAAGATGGCATCTAATTTTTTTAAATATTTCTGAAGACTATCCATTATATTGAAGGGGACCCGGTTGGTTTCGTTGAAGTTTGAGCCTCTACCGGAATTCTCGGGTTTTTAGGAACACCCGGAAAAGTTATAATCCGTCCCGCAGTTAATCTATCTTTTTCTTTGGGATCAGCATATCCGACAACAAGAGCGTTTTCCATAGTTTTTATCTTTGTAAAACCTGAGATTTCTAAATCTCCGTCTAAATAATCATATGTTTTTGTGATTCTTTCAATATCTACCACATAACTTGTCCCGTCTTCGGTTGAGAGTGTTACTGTAAAGTTTTTTTCATCTCTCTTGGTAACTACACCATATAATATTTGGGGAATAACAGTCTGATCTATAAAACGCGCGAGGAGTCTTTCGGAGTCTTTATTATAAAGTCCCAGAACTGCAATTTGTGATCCTTTCTTAATATCAGAAATGCCAAAAGTGTTGTCTTCAGATGAAGAAAATTTAGTGAATTCATCAACGTTTATTATTCTAGTTTTATCGTCTAAATTATTTATGGTAATTTCTGTATCTGAAACTGATTCAACTGTTCCGACTATTCCTCTTTTTTCAACCAATTTAAGCTCCGCAACGCGTGAGGCAACCTTGTTTTTTAATTGATCTATTTGACTATCTATTTTTTTGTCAGCACTGGACTGTCCGTACGATGTGCCGGGAAGAATTAAAAAAATACTAAAAATAATTAAAATCAATTTTTTCATATTTAAAAATCCTCAGTTGAGTAAGTAATAACTCTTTTTACTTTTGCAATTTCTCCGTTATCTCCGACAGAAGTAATGTCTAATATGTTTTGACCCTCCCCCAGGGTAATTTCCGTAGAAAAATTTCCGTTTGAAGCCGCAATAGCAGCCTCTTCACTATTTTGGGTCAAGATTACGACCCTTGCATTTGGAACTGTCTTTCCGGAAATTTTAATGATTCTTTTATCAAAAACCTGCTCATCGGATGGCTCACTGAGTGTTATAAAAACAGAAGATGCAGGAGTAGGTGAGGGATTCAAAATAGTTATTTTTTTTATTTCGGAAGATTTTATTTTTTTTGTTTCCTGATAAAAAAAGAATACTCCAATTGCCGCAACAATCCCAATAAGAGCAGCGGTAAAAGAAAGGATAATCTTCTCTTTTTTCATAAAGACGAGGAAATTTCCCTGCCAGACAAGCATGCAGGCCCGATTTGGTAAGGCTCATGATACGAGAAAATATTTCCCTTGTCAAGGAAAGTAGCAAGTGATAGGATATGCAAATGGATATAATTCTTATAGGCGAAAAATCAATAAGAGTTAAAGGTAAGAATGCTTCAGTTGTTATAAATCCCGTAACAGGAATTTCTAAAACTGAAGCAGAAGGAATAGTTATAACGGAGAATTATCCGGATTTTAGCGATTC
>JBBTWB010000069.1:0-1002 GCA_038078635.1 Patescibacteria group bacterium
TGTTCTATAATGGTTACGGGGATTTTTCCATATTCGCTAAATTTAATGCAGCTATTTCATATCTGGAAGGAACGATAGTTGGTCTAGGCTTTGTTTTTGATAAGAATAGCAACATTTGAGTTACGTTGTTTTGGAGTGATAACTCACACTTCTGTTATTATTTATTTGATGATAAAATCATCTAGTATTTATGAAAAAAGAAATTATAGAGATTAAAAAATGCAGAATTTGTAATTCAAAAGAATTAATTGATGTAATTGATCTTGGTGAACAACCAATTCCAAACGGTTTTCTCAGAAAAGAAGTTTTAGATAAAAAGGAATCCACTTATCCTCTTGCGGTTTCTTTTTGTAACAACTGTTCGTTGATGCAATTGAAATACTTAGTAAATCCGGAGGTAATGTTTAAAAACTATTTGTATATTCCTTCTGCATCGAAAACACGGGTGGATTATTTCAAAACAATGGCAGAAGAAGTTATTGAAATTGGGAAAATGAAGCAGGGAGAGCTTGTCATAGACATTGGAAGTAATGACGGCAGTCTTCTTATATGTTTTAGAAACCTCGGAATGAAAATTTTAGGAATTGATCCCGCAGAAAATCTCGTAATAGTAGCAGCATTAAATGGTGTTTATACAGTTCCAGGATATTTTGATTCAAAGTTAGCCCGGAAAGTTGCAAAAAAATACGGCAGAGCAAAGGCAATTACTGCAACAAACGTTATAGCTCACATCCCAAACCTACATGAAGTAATTAAAGGAGGAGAAATATTACTAGACAGTGAAGGAATTTTTGTCATGCATTTTCCCTACTCATATGATTTACTTAAGAACAATTTGTTTGATACTATTTATCATGAACACTTATCGTATTTTAGCGTTAAATCACTTCTTTATTTAGCAAAGAAATCAAATCTTGAAATTTTTGATATACATAAAAGCGATTTGGACGGAGGGTCCCTTAGGGTATTCTGGAAGAAAAATAATAATAATAAAATAAAAAT